>JAAZKO010000069.1 GCA_012799795.1 Minisyncoccota bacterium
TATTTTTTTGAAAAAAAACTTATTTATCCAATACTAGCCGGGGCTTTTTTTGGGCTAGCTTTAGCCAGTAAAATTACTGCTATTTTTATTTTACCTTTAAATATTAGTTTATTGATTTTAAATAATTGTTGGCCAATAAAAAAACAATTAGCAAAAAATAAATTCAGAAAAAATATTAAAAAAATATTTGCCACTATTTTAATATTTCTTATTAGTGCTTATTTTTTTCTGCGACTGGCCGCACCCCACATGTTTGAAAGTGCTTTTATTTGGCAAACTAGTTTAAACAAAGACTATCTAAGTGATTTAAAAGAACTTAAAACTTACAGTGGAAATGACGTGTGGTTTCCGCCAGCTATCCAGTGGATGAATCGATCAATTTTCTTTGGTTTAGAAAACTTAGTATTTTTTGGTTTAGGTTTAATTGGTTCATTTTTAAGCATCATGGGAGTGGGGATTTTAATGAAAAGAATTGCCTTATTATTTAAAAAAGCAAAGCTACAAAAAACATTATTAATATTTGCTTTAATGTTATTTTGGCTCTTTGCTTTTCTAATTTATTACTCACAACAGTCTGTACAATCAATAAGATATTATTTAATAATTTACCCCCTTTTAGCTATATTTGCTGGCATTGCCAGTGCTAATTTCTTAAAAAAAAGAAAAAAGAAATTACTATGCACCGGAATTCTTATTATGGCTTTAAGTATTTGGCCACTGATGTTTATTTCTATTTACATCAAAACTCATTCTCGCATCCAAGCCTCAGAATGGATTTATCAAAATGTTCCAAGTGGAAGCATAATTCTAACAGAACACTGGGATGATGCTTTACCAGTCGCTTTAGTAAATTATCAACAACAATATGAGCTTTATCAGCTGCCCGTTTTTGCTTATGATAACGAAGGAAAATGGCTGGAAATGGATGAAAGCTTAGCTAAAGCTGATTATTATATTTTGTCATCTAATCGAGCGTGGGGCAGTATTATGAGAGTCCCAGAAAAATATCCTCAGATGAGTAAATTCTACCAAGATTTATTAAGCAATCAAGCAAATTATCAGCTAGTTGCTGAATTTAATTCCTACCCAAGTTTAGAATATTTAGGAATAGATATTAGCTTTAATGATTCTTTTGCTGATGAGGCTTTTACAGTTTATGACCATCCACAAGTTTTAATTTTTCAAAAAAAATGAGTCAGCTAATTATCTATTATTGATTAAAAAATTAATTAATTTTTTTCGCGAATCCTCTTGATTGAAATATTTGATAACTTTAACATAATTGTTATCAAAATCCCCTAATTTACCCAGCATTTCTTCAATTTTTTTTGCCAAGTCATCTGGATTATTTAATTCAAACAATAATCCAAAAGAACTCTGCTGAACTGGTTCTCTGGCGCCAGGTATATCTGAAACCAGAACTGGGATTTTTTGAGCCATGGCCTCAGCTTGTACTAAAGCAAAGCACTCAGATCGGGATGGTAAAACAAACAAATCAAGCGATTGATAAAAA
>JAAZKO010000070.1 GCA_012799795.1 Minisyncoccota bacterium
GCTTGAGTTAAATCATAATTATTCATGTATTTCTTAAATTCTTCAGAAACTTGCGCTTGATAGTTGATTGATATATTTTGCGAATTAGCCATTTTTGCTAATCGAGAGCAGAGGTTTCCCAGTCCATTAGCCAAAAAGGCATTATAACTAGTATCAAATTTTTGCCAACTGACATCCATATCTTCGCTAAAAACACCCAGTTTGATTAATAAATAGCGACTAGCATCAACGCCATAGCGCTCAACCATTTCCTTTGGTTTAATGACATTGCCCAGAGATTTGCTCATTTTTTGACCATCAACGCCAATAAAGCCATTAATAAGAATTTGTTTAGAGTTAGCTAGACCAGCAGACATTAGCATGGCTTGCCACATGGCGGCTTGTTGACGTAAATTATCTTTGCCAGCAACTTGAACTGCGGGCCAAAATTTTTGAAAAGTCTCTATTTCGTTTGGCCAACCCAAAGCCGAAATATAATTGATTAAAGCGTCAAACCAAACATACATGACATGCTCATCATCACCGGGGACTGCAACTCCCCACGACATATTCTTTTTTAATCGGGAAATACTAAAATCTTCTAAACCCGCTTTAACAAAAGCCTTGATTTCATTAAATCTACTAGCAGGCTTAACGAAATCAGCTTGTGACTGATAAAGTTTTAGTAAATTTTTTTGATAACGACTGAATTTAAAAAAATAATTTTCTTCTTCTCTCAATTCTAATTCTTGTTGAGGATGCAGAGGGCAACGATTATTGACTAATTCATTGGCTTTTTTAGCTAATTCACAACCCACACAATATTTAATTGGGTAATTAGCTTTATAAATATCACCGTTTTTCAGACAGCGACGCCAAAACTCTTGAGCAGCAACTTGATGTGAAGGGCTGCTAGTGCGTATAAAATGAGTGTTGGTTAAATTCAACTGATCTTTTAAATTTTGAAACTTTTTAGTCCAATTATCACAATAGTCTTGAGGGCTAAGTTGAGCTGCTTGAGCTTGATCAGCAATTTTTTGGCCGTGCTCATCAGTACCCGTATTAAAAATAACTCGCTGTTGAAGAATTTCTCGATGATACCTAGCGATTATATCAGCCTCAATAATTTCTAAAGCAAAGCCAATATGGGGCGAAGCATTAACATAGGGTAAAGTGGTGGTGATGTAAAAATTTTCACTCATAAAGCCTTTCATTATAGCAGTCTTTTCTCGATCTGGTTAATGGTCAACCAGACGAAAGGAGGCATAATCAGGACAAGAATTAAATAATAATTAAAATTTAAATTTTGTAGGTGAAAAAACAGAATAATTGAGAGATTAAAAACTAGACAAAAAACTAAACGCTGATTGATAAAAATAAATTTCAAAAAAAAGAAGGAGCTAAGGAATACCAAGAGTACAAAAGGTAAATAAGAATTAGGAAAAATAATATTGGCCAAATCATTTGCCGAAAAATAAAACATTAAGAGTAGTAATAGAAATAAAAATAATACACCCAAGAATAAATCCAAAAAAGAATGACTTTTTTTTGCTTTTTGAATAATTTCTTTTTTTAAACGGGATTGCTCGGTTTTTAAACGTGAACGCCCACGTAATTTTTTTTGAGCTTGGGTAGTTTTCATACTTCTAGTATACTTAAAGAATATGAATCTTGTCATTATGATTTCTTTAGCGTTGTTGATATTGTTGGTTTCTTTCCTTTTGTATTTCTTGCTTAAAAAATCACAAAACAGTGAGAATGATGAAAAAATTTTAGACGAAAAGCTAGAGTCAACTATTAACAAAGTATTTGGGATGACCGCCAATAAAATTGCCCAACAAAGTAAAAGTATTTTACAAAGTGAACAAGATTTATTAAAAACTGATCTTAATAACAAGCAAGCAATTATTGAAAAATTAGTTAAGCAGCTAAAAGAGGATTTAGATATACGTCAAAAAGAGATTAGAGAAATTGAAAAAAAACAAATAGATAAAATTGGTAGGGTGGCTACTGCTGTTGAAGATCATCGAATTCTGACTAAAGATTTAAAGATTTCTACTGAAAAACTAGCCAAAATATTAGATAATAATCAAACTCGCGGAGCATGGGGAGAGAGAATTATAGAAGACCTTTTACAAGCCAATGGTTTATTAGAAGGGGTGCATTATGTTCGTCAAGTTAAACAGGGAGCCTCAAATTTAAAACCAGATATAACGCTTTTATTACCAGACAAACGCAATGTTCCTGTGGATGTTAAGTTTCCTTATCAAGAAATCCAAAAAATGTCTAATACGGAAAGTAAAGCTGAGAAAAAAATTCATTTACAACAATTTTCTAGAGATTTAAAAGTTAAGGTTGATAAAGTGGCTGAATATATTTCTCCGGAAAGCGATACTTTAGATTACGCAATTTTATTTGTACCTAATGAAATGATTTTTTCTTTTATTAACCAAAAACTTCCAGAAATTATTGATGAAGCTTTAGCTAAAAAAGTAATTTTATGTTCACCTTTTAGTTTTTTGGTGGTGGCTAGAACGGTAATGGAGAGTTATCGCAATTTTATGGTCGGCAAAAAAATTCAGGAAGTAATTAAGCAGGTAGAGGCTTTTAGCGCCGAGTGGATTAAATTTGATGATGAATTTCAGAAATTCGGTAGAAGTATTGAGGGCTTGCAAAAAAACTTTGATAGCATTAGCACGACTCGCAAAAAACAAATGGAAAGAAGAATTCATAAAATTGAAGAATATCGTTCTGGCTCTGGAAAATTATTATCAGATAATAAAAACAGTTAATTTTCTTAAGCAAAAATTTTCAATTTAGCTTTATAATGAAACAGTTTATGCCAAAATCAACTTTAACCCGGACCGCTGTGATAGACAGCAAAGAAAAATTAGGAGAAACCATCAGGCTGGCAGGTTGGGTAGCAAATAAAAGAGAGCACGCTAAAGTAACTTTTATTGATCTGCGTGATGAAAGTGGAATTATTCAATGCGTTGGCATAGATAATAAATTAAAAGACCTAACAATTGAATCTGTGGTGGAAGTAATTGGTAAAATTAATAAGAGACCGGAGGGTTTGATCAATGAAGAGATGGTTACTGGTCAAATCGAATTATTTGTTGAAGACTACCAAATCTTAAATAAAAGTATTGAATTGCCCATCGATGTTGAGGGAAGTGGCATGGAGATTAATGAAGAAGTTCGTTTGCAATATCGTTATTTAGATTTAAGACGTCAGCGTTTACAAAAAAATTTACGTTTTAGATCTAAATTAATTAACAGTTTTCGTCAAGAACTTTTAAATCAAGATTTCGTTGAAATTGAAACACCGATGTTGACTAAATCAACAAAGGAAGGAGCTAGAGATTTTATTGTGCCCTCTCGTTTTCATCCTGGTAAATTTTATGCTCTTCCTCAAAGCCCCCAACAATATAAGCAATTATTAATGGCAGCTGGTTTTGAAAAATATTTTCAATTAGCTCGTTGTATTCGAGATGAAGACTTGCGAGCAGATCGCGGTTTTGAATTTACGCAATTAGATATCGAAATGAGTTTTGCCAATCAGTCAGAGATTATGAATTTGTTAGAAAATTTAGTTAAAAAAGTATGCCAGCAATTAAATATAGAAATTAAAGATCAGCAATTTCCCGTTATTACTTATCAAGAAGCGATGGAAAAATATGGAGCCGATCGTTTTGATTTACGTAGCACGGAAGATAAAGATAAAGGGCTTTTAGCTTTTGCTTGGGTAGTTAGGTTTCCTTTTTTTAAGAAAGTTAACAAAACAGATCGAGCTGAAACTTTGGATAGTAAAAGTACTTGGACCTTTACTCACAATCCCTTTTCCAGTCCGAATCCTGAACATATCGCTAATCATCTGGCAGGAGAGAAAATAGAGCAAATTATTAGCAGCCAATATGATTTGGTTTGTAATGGTTATGAGGTGGCTGGAGGCAGTTTAAGAGCTCATCAAGCAGAAGTTTTGCGTGCCACTTTTAGAATTATGGGTTATAACAATGCTGAGATTGAAGCGAGCATTGGCCACATGTTGAAGGCTTTTGAACTCGGTACGCCTCCACATGGAGGGATCGCTTTTGGTATTGATCGTTTATTAATGTTGATGATGGGTGAAGAAAACTTAAGAGAAACCATGGCTTTTCTAGTTCGACCGCCAGCAGTCATTGGAAAAGCCATGGTTTCTCTTAAGTTTTCTTCACCCA
>JAAZKO010000071.1 GCA_012799795.1 Minisyncoccota bacterium
AAAAAAATACAAAAACCTTAGCTCGTCGATTAAAGGTTTTTAAAAAAATACAAAAACCTTAGCTCGTCGATTAAAGGTCGAGTTAAACCCCCAGATAACGGCATTGCTGTTGACGAAAATTCCTTAACTAGAACCGATCAGCGTCCAGTTAGTACTAAACCCGTTAGTACTAAACCCGTTAGTACTCGGCCAGTTGATGTTTATGAAGATATTCCTGACAAGGTTTTGCAAGAAGATGATTCTGGCAAAATGGTAGTGGTGGAAAAAGAGCGCACTTGGTCACCTAACGCCATGAAATATGGCTTATCACTGGCTATTCGCTTAGATGAATTGTGGCCCAATGCTATTGATGGTTTTATCACCAATCCGGTCTTGGGTAGCGCTTACGCAACGCTTAATAAAAAGGAGTTTTACCACTTCACTGAAGCTGAGAGCACCGACAATAATTTCTTGCGCACTCTTGGTGAAACTGGGCTCTTGGGCTTCATCACTTTCTATGGTATTTTTTGGGTGATTTTTTACCAAATAGAAAAAAATAAAAAGGCTAGTCCTTGGCTAAAAAGTTTAAATTTAGCCTTTATGGCCGCCAGTATTGGTCTCTTAGCTAACGCTTTATATATTGACGTTTTCGCTTCTTCCAAAGTCGCCTTCACTTATTGGGCACTGGCCGGGGCCATCTTAGCTATCAACTATCAAGAAAGTCATGAAGCACAAGCAAAAAAACTTAAAACAAAAAGCAAAAAATAATTGGCTAATTATTGCCATCTTATTACTTGCCTTTGTTTTGCGCCTTTATCGCATCCATTATCCCTTGCTAGATTGGCATAGTTGGCGTCAAGCTGATACTGCTTCTGTCACCAGAGAATATTTAAAGGCTGATCAAATAGATTTGCTACATCCTAAATACCATGATTTATCAAGTATTCCTTCTGGTACTGCTAATCCAGAGGGCTATCGGATGGTCGAATTTCCGCTTATTAATGGCTTGATTGCTCAATTTTTGCGCTTTAGCCAAAGCTTAGATTTTAGTTTTGATTTAGTCATTGTCAGTCGCTTATTTTCAATTCTGGCGTCACTTTTAGCCATTTATGCGCTTTATCGCTTAATTAAACTAATTGATAATCAAACCTTAGCTCTCTTAACTGCTTTTATTTATGCAGTTTTACCTTACGCGATTTTTTATGGTCGAGCCATTTTACCCGAACCATTTATGTTGGCTTTTAGTTTATTGTCGCTCTGGCAGTGGGCAGAATTTTGCCGACATGAGAGTCAAAAAGAAAAACTAAAAAAGAAAAATGGCTGGTTTCATTATTTAATCGCTTTATTGTTTCTTGCTCTAGCTGCTTTACTTAAACCTTTTGTCGTTTTTTTGGCTCCTGTTTATTTAGCCATCGCTTGGCATTTTTTAGGTAAAAAAGTTTTTAGAAAAACGGCCTTTTATTTTTTTCCTCTCTTAGCCTTTTTACCACTTTTGTTTTGGCGACAATGGATGGCAAATTTCCCCACAGGAATTCCTGCATCCAACTGGCTCTTTAATCAAAACAATATTCGCTTGCGACCAGCTTGGTGGCGTTGGCTTTTTTATGAACGCCTGACCAAGCTTTTTTTAGGATTTACCGGTCTTATTTTATTATTGACTAATCTCTGTAAAGCTGGCCACAGCCTAGTAATTTACGCTGCTTGGTGGATTAGTATTTTTCTTTACTTTGTTGTTTTAGCTAGTGGCAACATTCAACACGATTATTATCAAAATTTAATGATCCCAATCGTAGCTATTAGTCTTGCCAGAGGAAGCTTGATTCTAAGGGAAAAATTCAAAAAACCGCCTATTGGCACTCTAGTCATTGCTCTGCTAATTGTTAGTAGCATAATACTATCGGCTCAACGCATTGCTGGCTATTTTAATGTCAATCTTTGGGAGTATGTAGAAGCTGGACAAGCAGTTGATCGTTTAGCTCCCAAAAACGCTCTGGTTATTGCTCCAGCGATGGGTGATACCGCTTTTTTGTTTCAGACTAATCGTCGGGGTTGGCCAATTGGCTACGCTATCGAGGAAAAAATTGCTAGCGGTGCTACAATCTATGTCAGTATCAATGATGATAAGGAACGCCGAGTTTTAGCTGAAAAATATCAAACGCTGGAAGTGGGTGAGCGCTATTTAATCCTAGATTTAACTAAAGAAAAAAACTAAAGA
>JAAZKO010000072.1 GCA_012799795.1 Minisyncoccota bacterium
ATTGATTCTTGTTCTTCACGTTCTTTGTCAACTTCTTTAATTTCGGCTAATTCCTGACCAACTTCCGCTATTTCAGCTGTTTCGCTAGATTTAACGGTTTCAGCTAATGTTTGTTTCTCACTAGTTTGTTGCAACTCAGTAAGTGATTCTTTGTTGACAATTGCTCGCCCTTCTTCTTGATCAATTTTTTCCGAACTTAATGGATCAGTTAGTGATTCAGCGTTTACCGCAATCGAGGATTGATTAAGTTCTTTTTGTCGTAAACTACGAGTTGGCAAGTTTGCTGGAGTCGACGACCGACTTTCCACTTCACCAATCGCTTCTTCCAATAGATTTAGGGCTTGATGATTGGACAATAACTTAGTCTGCTTCTTATCTGATAACGATTGAACAGTTAAAAACTGACTTAATTTTGGATATTTTTTCAAGTCAATATTTTGCAATAATGAACCTGAAGCTCGATCGTTAGGCATACAATCATCATACAAGTTTTTGCTTGAAGAAAAAAGAGAGAGTTAAAAATCAAAGATTTTCTAAAATAAATTCCTCAATAATTTCTCCACTGAGCGAATGACCATAGCTGGACAAATGAAGACCATCTTCATAAAGAGATAAATTATTATGTTCTTGAAAATAAGTAAATAAATCTAAAACGGGAATATTATGCTTGTTACAATAATAAGTAACTTTACCTTGGGGTTTGACAATATAGTCAAAATCTGGCGCTTCACTGTCGTAATTTATTTGAGATCCTATAGGAAATATTACAACTATAAGCTTTGCACTTTGCTTTTTTAATAATTTATTCATTTCTCTAATTTGCTTATCAAATTCTGGCCAAGTATTATCTTTCCAAGCTGTATTAAAATCAATAGTTTCTTCCCACCAATATTTAGATTCCTTGACTTCATTATTTTTTTTCAAGGAAAAAATTGATATTTTTAAAAAATTTATAAAATAACTTTTATCCAAAACTGAATCTAAATAGGTGTTAATCAATAAACTATTTTCTGCCTCTTCAGTCTAAAGCATATTGCCTTCTGCATCGAATTTGTGCAAAAATTTATGATTATCATTTAGAACATAAGCTAAAATTACAATATCAGGATCGCCCAAAAAAGGCACCGAATCTCCCAGAACAACCATTCTTTTGGTTCCTTCAGGCTTAGGCATAATGACTTCGTTGTTTTTCATAGATAAACTATTAACCTCAAAACTGTTTGGGTTAAGACGAAATCCAAGTACATCGTCAGCGATTATTTTATGCTCTTCTCCAGATTCACTTTCAGCAACTTCGACTTGAAAATATGATTTTAAGCCTTCGACAATCCCTTTATATCTAATTCTAAAAAGTGTTTCAATTAAAAAAAATATTATTAAAAAACTAATTAAGCTAGAAAAACAAATTGCAAGAAATAATAAAAAACGTTTTTTCATGAATCAATTAAAATAATTTTAAATAAAGTTTGGATCCCACTAACTCTCTTGTCAAAAAATCAGGCATCGTTTCCAAAACTAGATCTACTGCTTGAGGAGATTGATAAACAAACAAATCCTCGTCATTTTCTACATCTGGCTTAAGCGCTCGCCTAGTACAATCTAAGATCGATTGCTCTTTAAGCCAACAAATATCGATGTCAAATTGCATATCTTTCATCCAAAAGTAACGAATTTTAGCTTCAGAAAAAATGAAAAGCATCCCGTCTAGTTTTTGACCATCTGCTGTTTCTAAGCGTGAACGATTTGATAAACCTCGCCGAGTTGAATTTTCATTTTTAACTACTTCCACTGAAAGTTGTTTTCCTTGATTCGCAAAAAAATTATCCTTCAAAACTAGTTTAACTACTTGGCCATCTTTAACAAAAAATCGCCAAAGATAAGATTGGTAAAATAAAATGGAAAAAACAAAAAAACAAATTAACACTACTAATAATATAGGTTTCTTAAATTTTTTTGACATTTTTGCTTATCAACGGAGTAAAAACAATAATAATAAGAAATATATTAAAACTGCCATTTTAATTATTTTAATTTCTGATAAAGCAATTTGTTTTTTAACCCCTTGTAAGAAATATTGATTAAAAACTTTTTGCTTAGGTGCCAATTGCCAAATCTCAATAATTACGACCAAATTAATTGCCATTATTAAACCCATTCCAGCCAAACTGCCCGTAGAACTTAGCATAAAAATACTCAATAAAGGTAAAATTAGTAAAAATAAGGGACTACGAGTAATTAAAATTTTCTTTTCCAACTCATCTGCATAGATTTTCTGCAAATATTTTTCATCACCTAACATTAAAAACAAACCTAAACCATAAGCAAAAATAAAAAGCAAAATTTGTGACCAAATATTAATTATTTGCCACTGCTCTTTAATTAGCCAATACAAAACAAAGAGCAGCAACACTGCTAAAAGAATGAACTTCTTTGTTTTTTCTTGGCTATCGCTAAAAAAACTCATAAATTAAAATTTAATTACTAAAACCTTTCAAAGATAATATCTTTGCGCTAGCTTGATCCACTAATTTTTGGAAATCTAAAGATTCTTCATATCTGCTTTCCAAATCTTTGAGCAAAGAATTTAATTGGGCATAATCAAATCCTACGCCAAAAAGTAAAACGTGATTACCAGCTTGGATAGCTTCTATAACAATTGTTGAAAGAGTTTTCTTTTCATTACTACCAGGGATATAAGCAGCTGATTCCATTAACAGATCGTCAGTGATAACTAGGGTTTTTGGATAAAATTGGAAAAGTTGATCCAAACACTGCTTACTTAAGGAACAAGCTTGACCAGCCAACTTATCTTTTAAGCGTAAATGAGCTGACATTACTCCAATATTTGGATATTGATCAAGCAATCTTTCAAAAATTAAAGTGTCATTTTTATCCAAATCCACTGTGTCCGCATATAAATGTAAATCTTTTCTACTACTACCTATACCAGGGAAGTGTTTTAAGACTGGCATAATTTGCCAATTGGAAAAGGCTCTAATATACTCTTGAGCAATTTGGACAATTTTATCAGGGTCATTAGCAATTCTGTCAGTTAGAATTGGATTGGTGGTAGCAGAAAAATCCACTACCGGCGCTAAGACTAAATTAATGCCAAGCTCAGATAATTCCTTAGCTGATTGATTAAGTAAAGCGCTTCTTTCTCTAGCGTTTAACAAATCTGCATTTTGCTCATCTTCAGAAAAATTAACACTATCAGCTAATTGACGCATGCTTGGTAAGGCGGTAAAGCCTTCACCACTGAAGCGTTGCACTTGCCCCCCCTCATGATCAACAGCTAATAAAGGCAAAATCTGTTTTTCACCAACTTTATCTAATAAACTTTCTTGATATTTTTTAGCTGTCTCGTAATCGATTTCTTCACCAAAATAGATAATAAATCCAGGATTATATTTTTTGATCAATGCCAAATCTTCATTCTCTTCAGGATCTAAGTCATTAGCTAAAAGCAAAGGCAACATGAGCATTTGACTAATTTTTTCTTTAGTAGTCAATTCAGCAAAACTCAAGTCTTGCTTTTTTTCTTCTGCTAATTCCGCTGGCTGTTCTATTGTTGGTTCTGGAAAATACTTTAAAAAAGGCTGTTTAAAATAATTGTAGGCTAAAAAACCAGCTAAAATAGCCAAAAAAATAATTAGAGCATTGCGCCACTTCATAAATTCATTTTACTCGAATTTTACTTTTTTCTCTCTCGCTGTTTTACTTTTTTCTTCTTTATTTTTTTTCAGTAAATTTAGCTTCCACATAAATAATTTAGCTTTACTTCTAGCATTTTGCGCATCGCTGACAAAAGCTAAAGCTTGTTCTAACAAAGCTCTAGAATATGTTTTAGCTAATTTTATATAAAGTGAGGTGTGATCTTGATCGCCCAAAACAGTTGCCATATGACAGCCAAAAGCCTGGAATTCTTGACTAATATATTTATTGCTTTTCTTGATGGAGTGACTACCCAACAATTCAGCAACAGTACTAAATTGTTTTTTCAAACGATTATTATCGTTTTTTTCTTCAATTTTTTTAGAACTTGGCTTTTTTTTCTTATCCGTTAGATTATTTTGAAAAAGAGATTGCTCAATAACTTCAATTGACTTGACTTGTTTTTGACTTTTTCTTTTTTTGACAGGCATAACAGTCTTGTTTTATTTCTGCTATTGTAAAGTCAAAGAAAAATAAATTAAATGATGATTTTATCTAAAATCTCTTGATTTTTTTCAACTAGCTTTTGCTCAAACGGGCCTTGCTTCTCAATCAACACTTTTAATTTATTATCTCCCGCTAAACTTTGATAAAAATCCACTTGAGTTTGTAGTAATTCTTTAGCCTCTAGTAAATTTTTCTTACCGTTATTAGTAAAATCCGCCAACCAATCAGCGCTGATTAGATATTGTCCTAGGTTATAAACTTCTTCACCCCCAGCAATAGTGAAACAAACTTGATTAGCTAAATGCATATCATGAGGTCGAACCATGTGACCCTTAACTTCTGATTTTAGTTCTTTAGGATCAGCAAAAGGTAAAATACCCACATATTCAAATTTTAATTGATCGGCTAGAGCTGCTAAATGCTGCTGGGTGCTGGCATTGGTTTCATCCCAATCATTAAGCTTTAATTTTTCTTTAAACCAAGCATTTTCTTCGCTGGCAGCAAACTTTAACTTTTTGTCGACTTGTTCTTGAGGAAAATTGTCGTTAATAACTTTTTGTAAAGACTTAATTATCTTAGAAAAATGGACTAAACGAAAACCAGAGCCTAAAAAAGCAAAGCGGCGACCATGATTGAGTTGCACTCCCTCATCACCATCAGCTATAACTAAAGGCACAGGCTGATATAAAGCAGGCTCAGCTGACTGGTTACTCTTAGTCATGAAATTCCTTTTGTTAATTAAAACTATTCAGCCATAGCTTGTACTGCAGCCAAATATTGATTCATCTCTTTTTCCACCTTTTCCCAATCACCATTAACTTCACGAATCGCATTAAACAGTAATTCCATATCTATCAATAGTTGGTCGTCAGTCACAATCATTCTTTGTTTTGCCATAGACCTTTATTGTATCATTAGTCGAGAAAAAAAGCTAGTTAATAGCTTAACTTTTTACTGAAATATCAATATATAATCAAAAAAATTAAATCAAAACTATTTATAAGCAATCGGTAAATCTGTCTGCACAATTGACAAACTCATTCGGCGTTGCTCAGGCACGACATTTTCGACGTTAACAGTTACTTCATCACCAACTTTTAATTCCTTGCTAAGATCAAGTTTAGTTGAATGAATTAAACCATCTACACCTTTTTCAACATTAACAAAAACACCAAATGGCTCAATACGAGTAACTTTACCAGTAAAAGTGGTACCAGCAGCATAACGTTCAGCCAGAGTGTTCCAGGGATCTTCTCCCAACTGCTTAATCGACAGATTCAGTTTATTAGTTCTTTCATCAATACCTAAAACCTTTACTTTAACTCTGTCTCCAACTTTATGGTAATCTCGAGGATGATTAACTTTTTCCCAAGAAATTTCAGAAATATGAATTAAGCCTTCTATGTATCCAGTGCTGTCTTTATCATTTTCATCTTGAACTGGCACTTCAACTGTTACAAACAAACCAAAATGCATAACTCCAGAAACCACACCCTCATAAATCTCTCCTTCTTTAACTGTTTCAACAGCGAGATCTTTTTGAGCTAATTCTTTGGCCTCACTGACATGACGTTCAGAAAAAATTAAACGATTTTTCTCTCGATCAACTTCAATCGCTTTTACCTTAAAAGTTTCTCCCTTGAGGGAAGAAATTTTACCCATATATTGACGACCAAACTGGCTAGAAGGAACAAAACCACGCACCCCATTAACTAAAACAATTAATCCACCACGATTCAGTTCAATTCCTTTAGCTTCTATATTGAGATCTTTATCGAGTGCTTCTTCAAAATATTCCCACTTAGCATCAGAAGCGGCACCTTTAAGAGACAACAATACTTGACCATTATCGTAATCTGTAGAAATAACAATTGCCTTAATTTTGTCACCAACCCCCAAATCTTCAATAAAATCATTAGCAAATTCAAATTCTTTATCGGCTACATACGCTTCAGTCTTGGCTCCTAAATCAATTACCAAATTCTTTTTATTTTTTTCAGTAATGACACCAGTGACCGTATCTCCTTTTTGAGGAACAACTAACTTACCAGCGTTAGCTTTTAAAAGATCCTCCATTGTCATTTTTTTTGTACTCTTAGCCATATCAAAATAATTCCTTTCTTTTTGATTTGTGTATTGTAACATAATTTTCTAGTTGTTTACTCTAGAAAAAGATGGCAAAATAGAAACTATGATTAGCTGCCCAAAGATTAAAAACATTAAAAATAAAAAAGTTTTAGTAAGAGTTGACTTCAACGTTCCACTTAAATTAGTAGCTGGGAAAGCTGGCAATAAAAACGCAATTTGGCGCGTAGCAGATAACGATAGAATTAGCAGTGCTTTAGAAACAATTAATTTTTTACTCGATCATCAGGCTAAAGTAATTCTTATTTCTCATCTTGGACGAGCTGATGGTAAAAAAAATCATGATTTAAGCCTTTTGCCAGTAGCTAAATTTTTGAAAAATAATTTAGATCTACCGGTGGAATTCGTTAATGATTGCGTGGGTATTGAAGTTGCCGAAAAAAGCAAAGAGCTACTTGGCGGTAAAGCTTTATTACTAGAAAATTTACGTTTTTATCCAGGCGAAGAGAATAATGATCTTAATTTTACTAAGCAGTTAATCAAAGACACTGGAGCAGAAATTTTTATTAATGAAGCTTTTAGCGCTAGTCATCGTGCTCATGCTAGTGTAGTTGGCTTAGCTAAACGTCTGCCAAGCTTTGCTGGTTTTAATCTAAAAAGAGAAGTTGAACATTTTAATTTGGCGCTGGAGGACATTGAACGACCGCTGGTTTTAGTCATGGGAGGAGCTAAAATCTCTGACAAAGTAGGCACCATGAAGAATTTAGCTAAACTTGCTGATGTTGTGTTAGTGGGAGGGGGTATTGCTAATGCCATGCTGAGAGCTGGGGGAATTGAAACCCACCGATCTTTTATCGGCGCAGATGAGGAAAAAGAGCCAAAAGAGGTAAAAGAAATCCTTGACGAAGCTAAGGAAATTTTAACTGAACATGCAACTGAGAGAATTTTATTTGAAAATGTTGGCAAAGATCGTAAAAATTTTCCTTTGCCTAAAATTGTTTTACCAATTGACGTTTTAGCCGCAAAAGATATGGGCGCAACGGAAAGTGAAAAAATTACTCTACTTTCTGATGTCGCCGATACTGACGATGATCGAAATATTAAATATTTAGATATTGGACCAGAAACTATTAGATTGTATCGATATATATTGGAAGGAGCTAAAACTATTGTCTGGAATGGCCCAATGGGCGTCTTTGAAAATCCTATCTTTGCTCGTGGCAGTCGAGAGATAGCGCGCGCGATCGCGCGCGCCACCCAAAATGGCGCTGTTTCATTGGTGGGTGGTGGAGAGAGCAATAGTGTCATTAATCGAGCTGGACTTCATGATCAGTTTACGCACATCTCTACTGCTGGTGGCGCTGCTTTAGAGTATTTAAGTGGTGAAGAACTACCGGGAATTGAAATTCTAAAAAAATAAATTTTTTTGCAAATTAATTACTAATTTGTTTAAATTTTTACCCTATTAATATAATTACTCAATTTCTTGAAGAACTAAATCTTGTTCTTCGTTTTCTAAGGAATTATATAAATGATCAATTAAATACCATTTGGCATTGGGGTCGTGCTCTATCATAGAGCTTGTCATTTTTTTAAATTCCTCTAAACGATTTTGTTTGAAAAGTTCTGTGCTGACCTCTCGATACAAGAACATGTAGCGATTAAAATCTTTAATTTCAAACGGTGAAATATTTTGTAGATATGGTAAAAATTCTACTAGATTATCAGTGTTTTCTTCCTTTAAATAGCTCCCCTCTTGATTAAAAAGAATGTAGGAGTCTAGCAAATGCGCTGTCTGATAAAAATAATTAGCTAATTGCCAATCTTTTTTTTGATAAGCTTCTTCGGCCAAATTGAACAAGTCTTTTGCCAATTCCATTCTCTTCCAGTAGCCGAAAAAATAATTATTATTAAGCGGAGGATGTTTTTCTAAAATTCTGATCAATTGATCAGATAAAATTTTTGCTTCATTTAATCCCCAGTCTTTATAAGTAATTTTTGATACAAAACTTGCAGGATCTATTTCAGCTAAATCTAAATATAATTGCAGTTTTAATGACTCATCTAGCTCTTTATCAAAATTTAAAAAACGCAGGATAAAACCTGTATCATAACGATACAGATCGTATAAACTACTATAAGTTTCTACTGTATTAATAGAGTCATCATAAGGCGCCTCTGCAGAGATATTATAAAAAGGTGTGTATTTTAACCAATATTCCGGTCTCTTTTTTTGCCAGCGGATTGTCAAAACATTAGCGATAAGTAAGGTGGCACTGGCAAAAAATAAAATAGAGCTAAAGATCTTCCAAAATTTATCGTTTTTTCCTTCAATTTTTTGCGAATCTCGACTTCTAAGAATAAAGGCTAAAAAAATTAAGGTTAATAAAAATATAACAAAAAAATGCCAATCAAAATCAAACATCGCATTTAACAAAGAACTCATAGCCCCTATATATAAAAAATTATTGACAGTTATTTTTGACTTTTTAAGATTAGAGATACTTTGATAAAAAATATAAATAATTAGAAAAATAAACAATCCTCCCCCAATCACACCCATTTCAGCTAAATTATGCAGAAAAATATTATGAGCATAAGCACTATGTTGTTCATTAACTAAAGGAAAACGTCGAGCTGCGTGTTTAAAGCTATCTAAACCGTAACCAAAAATTGGATTATTTTTAAATGTTAAATAAGCCTGCCTCCAATAAAAGAAGCGGCTATTTTCTGTCACTGATATACACAAATCTTTACGATAAATTTTTAAAAAACAAGTTTTATTGCCATTATTTGAAAGCGGTAAGGAGAGAAAAATAAAGATTAACGAGATAAATAAAAAAAGAAAAACTGAGCTTTTAAATAAAGAATAAATAAGTTTGTTTTTACCTAAATTATAAAAAAACTGCTTATTTAATAAGAAAATACTAATAAACTGAGTAATAACTATTAATAAACCCCAACGAGACAAAGCAATCAGCACTAATAAATATGAAGAGATTAATAAGAAAACATCTAAAAAAAGCTTCAATTTTTTATTTAAAAGATAACTTGGCACTTTTTTGAATAAGCTCCACCAAACTAATGGCAAAATTAAAAGTAAAAAAGCTATGTAGTGATTGTGACCATAATTTCTTATCAATAAATTCATTCCCTGAAAAAAAGTTCTAGAGTTTCCATTTATTGTTAAAAATAGAACTAAAACATTTAATATTGAAGTTAATAATAGTAAATATTCAATAAAAATTTCTACTTTTAAAAATTTTTTATCTAGATTCAGAAAAAACAAAAAAATACTGAAGGCAAATAAGTAGAATAAATATTTTTCTATAGTA
>JAAZKO010000073.1 GCA_012799795.1 Minisyncoccota bacterium
AATATCTCCGATGCCTACAATATCTAAAGCAGGATGAGCTTTACCCCCATACATCCAGTTATAGCAAGTATTACTCCCGTAATTTTGAGTAATGCGGATTTCTGCCATTGGCCAAGACCAACTTCCATTACCAGAATTAATTTTACCAGAGGGATCATAGCTGCAACCGGTGGCCCAAAGGATATTTTTATTTTGTAATTTATCTAAAGGATTAATTGTGTTTTGGTAATACCAACTCCAGCTACTAGATTTACTAAAATCATCAGCGGAATAACGATAAACACCAAAATGTAGATGAGCGCCAGTTGAAAAACCAGAGTTACCCATAGTGCCAACAACTTCTCCCTGTTTAATTTGAACGCCACTTCCTTGACGAATAACTGTTCTTGCAGCACTGGAGATTTGACTTAATTCTTTGAGTGCTTCAGCTAATTTTTGTTGATAGGTTGCTTCGTTGTTTTTGGTTTGCTGAAGCAGAATATCTTTACTACTTTTTTGAGCATCCAATTCAGTTTTTTGTCGCTCTAACTCACTTTTTTTCCTAGCAATTTCTTCTTGCTTTTCTTCTTTTAGTCGTTTCTGCTGGTCATAAGTGGCACGTTGCAATTCAGTGCGATGCATGACTTCTAAAGTTTGTTCTTGGGCTTGATTAAGATAGTGGTATTGGCTAATAAATTGATTAAAAGAATCACTAGCAAAAAAATTTACCTTAAATTGTTTACGACTTTGTTTATAACTAGCTCTAACTCGTTCAATTAGAATGCCACTTAGTTTGTCTAGAGAGATACTTAGACCTTCAATTCTTTGAGTTAATTCATCAATTTCTTTTTCTAATTGATTAATTTCATTAACTGTTTGTTGAATTTTAAGTGACTGAAGTTGAATTTGACCATTAAGAATATTAATAGTAGACTGAAGTGTATTAGCCTCAGATTTAGCTTGATTTATCTTACTTTCCCAGCAAGTTCTTTGATTGTTTAAACAATTACTATATTCACCTTGCTTATCGTCATCATCAGCATATTTACTACAACTATATTGTTCATCACAATTTTGGGCTAAAACTAATTGATTGTTCCAGGCAAACACAATTAAAGAAAGTAGGATAGAGAGCAAAAATTTGACTGTGGATTTTTTGATTCTCATGTCAACTATTTCTTTAACATGCGTTCAACTGCAGTTAAGCTGGCGAATGTACCAAGTAAAACAGCAGCTATCAACCCACCTAAAAATTGATAAAGGAAAAACTGCCAAGCAAGAGGGAATTCAATAATATCTTGTAAAAAGTCACTTAGCCAGGGGGTAGTGTAAAGAAGCATGGCAAAGTAAAAAGCAAAGGCAACAACGCTAGCGATGATAGATAAGAAGATGCCTTCTAAAAGATAGGGTTGACTGATAAATTGGTTATTTGCACCAATAAATTTCATCACTTTGATACTATGGCGTTTAGAACTTACTCTAAGGCTGATGGTCACCATAATCATCAAAAAAGAAACGACTATTAGAATAATTAAGAAGAAAAGGCCAAAAAGACGCAAAGCATTGGTCCAGCGAATTAAACTTTGCATAACATCTAGTTGAAAATCCACATCTTCGACATATTGACTGTCTTGAAGAATTTGGCTAATTTTTTCTAAATCCTCTGCATTATAAGCAGAAACCTCAATACTAATAGGTAAAATATCTTCAGTAACTAATTCAAGCAAGAGAGGATTGTCTTGGTTTTCTTGACGATAAATCTCCAAAGCTTCAACCTTGTCCACGATATTAATATCTTTAACGAAGTCTCTTTGTCTTAATTCTTCTGCTAAAGTATCAACTTCTTTATTGTCGGTTTCTAGTCTAAAAAAAGCAATTACTCTAGGCTGAGTTTCAAAGTATTGTAATATTTTTTGACTACCAATAGTCATTGCTGAAAAAGCGAAAGCAATAAAAAAAGTAATTGTTAAAACAATGATACTCAAAAGGCTTTGATAGGGAGAGCGACGAATAGCCGTCAGGGCAGAATTAAAACTTTTCATATTTTTCTTATTTTTTATTTATTTTTTTATTTTTGTTTATTTCTTTTTTAATTTTTTTATTTTTGTTTTCTATTTCTTTTTCTTTTTCTAATTGTTTTTCATTTTCTATTGGTTTTTCATTATTTTTTTCAAGTTTTTTGATCTTTTTTTCCAATCTAATAATTTTTTCTTTGGATAATTCTTGAAGTACTAAATTATCATGCGTAGCAAAAAGGAGAGTGGTGCCGAGCTGATTGATCCTTCTCAGTAAACGAGTAATGGTTAAGCTAGCTTCAGCATCTAGATTTCCGGTTGGTTCATCGGCAAAAATTATTTTTGGCCCACAAGCCAATGCGCGAGCAATACTAACTCGTTGAGCTTCGCCTCCAGACAGTTGTTTGGGAAATAGCAAGGCTTTATCTGTTAATTCAACTAAATTTAATAAATCAGTAACTCTTTCCTCAACTTCTTGATCTTTTTTTCCTTGAATGTAAATGGGTAGAGCAATATTTTCCCAAACATTCATCTCTTTAATGAGTTTATAGTCTTGAAAAACTACGCCAATTTTCCTTCTTAACTCAGGAATTTTTATTTTTTTTAGTTGACTGTATTTTTCTCCATCTAATTCAATTTCTCCCTCACTAGGATCATATTCTTTAATTAATAATTTCATCAAAGTGGTTTTACCAGTTCCAGAGGGTCCGGTGATGACTAATAAATCACCATCTTTAATCTCTAAAGAAAAATGTTTAATGGCAGTTTCTTGAGTGCCAAAAGATTTACTGACATCTGAAAAGATAATCATAGGCAGTTCCCATTAAATCATTAAGTGGGTGTTTAGTCTAGAGTTTGGATGGGAGATTCGGCTTCAACAGTGATTATTTCTACTTGTCCCACATCCATAAACCAACCGGACACCTGAGCTTTATTAGTTTCACCCCAAACTTTAATTTCCATACCAAGAAAATCATCTAGATCAGTAACTGAAGAAGTGAGAGTTATGGTTTGGCTTTTTCCACCTTCTCGAAGTAGTCGATGTGATCCTTCACCATTAACTCCTCCTTTTTCTAAATAACCCTGAGCGCTATCAGAAAAAGTATCTTTATCAGATACACCAAAAACATCGCCAGCTTTGATGCTACTAACTTCACTTGCCACTTGAGCAAAATCACCTTTTCCAGATTTGCTATTTTGTTTAAGTCTAGAGCTGCCATAACCGGTCAGAATTCCAGCTAGAATTGCTATAAGCGCAAAAATAATAAATTTTTTCTTTTGTTTTTTGTTCATTTGTTCATCTTCCTGTTTATTATTTTGTTTGTTGTTTATGTTGACTGGGCTGTCATCCAAATTTTCGATAATAGTATTTGGAGGATTTAGATTGTCTTCAATTTTTGCTTTTTCGTCAATATCTATTTTTTGCAATTCTGTCATAAAAAATTTCCTTCATTTTTTATTGTAAAGCAATTTAATAATGAATCAAAGCTAAAATAAATTGATCTAAATCACCATCGAGCACTTCAGCAGTTTGACTTGTTTCCACTTGGGTACGAGTATCTTTTACTAATTGATATGGGTGAAGCACATAATTACGAATTTGTGTACCCCAACTCGCATGTTGATGGTCACCTTTTTCTTTAGCCAAGGTGTTTTCTAGTTTTTCTTCTTGAATTTTGGCTAGTTTTGCTTTCAAAATTTTCAGTGCTCGTTCTTTATTTTGAATTTGACTACGTTCTTCTCTGCATTTAACAGTAATACCGCTCGGCTCATGACTTAGTTCTACCGCAGTATTCAGCTTATTAACTGATTGACCACCAGCCCCACCTGCCCGAGTAAAATTCCAAGTTAAATCCTTATCTTTAATGTCAATTTCTTGACTATCTTCAACAATAGGCAAGACTTCTACTAAAGCAAAAGAAGTTTGTCGCAAATTATCAGCATTGAAAGGGCTTTGTCTGACTAATCGATGAGTGCCATGTTCACCTTTTAAATAGCCATAAGCATAATCAACTTCAATCTCAAAAATCACCTCTTTAATACCGGCATCTTCTCCTCGAGTTTTATTGACCAAGCGATATGCCCAATTTTTTCTTTCAAAATAGCGTTGATACATACGCTCTAACATTTCAGCCCAATCCATCGCTTCAGTACCGCCTTGGCCTGGATGAATAGACATGATAGCCCCGCAATGATCAAATCTCTTATTAAGGTAGTGTTTCAGCTCCATTTTTTTTAAGATTTTTTTTAATTCATTACTGGTTTTATCAATATCTATTTTTAATTCCTGAGTCAATTCTTGCTTTGTTTCTTCCGCTTGCAAATCAATTAAGGCTTGTAAATCTTTCAATGTCTCTGCAATTAATTTTTGTTCGTCAATAATTGTTTGGGCTCTTTTTTGTTTCTTGATTTCACTTTGAGCTTCTTCTTTTTGCCAAAAATCAGGATCACTACTAGCTTTTTGTACTTGTTTTACAATCTCTTTTTCCTTAGCTAAATCAAAATCGGCCAGAAATTTTTTTGCATCTTCAATTAGCTGTTTTAGCTCATCTTCTGTCATGTCTTTATTCTAACCGATCTCTGGTTAGAGTCCAGTTGTCAACTAAGTCTTGGTTTTGGTAAAAATATATGGGAATTTCTTTGATGCCTGATTGCTTTTGAACTTCTAGGTCTTGCTGTTTACTGTTGTTTTCTAAATCAATTACTAGATCCAACTGCTCTTGTTCGGTGATAAGTAGTAAAAAACTGATCTCTAAAAATTCCTGATTTTCCTGAAAATAAGCTTGACTGAGAAAATCTATGGTTTCAGCTTTTCCATTCTCATCAATTAATTGTATTTGTTTGATTTTTATCTCTGGCGCAAAGTATAAGCGCTGAAAATTAACATAGCTGAGATGATCGGCAGTGTTTAAATCTGGATTAGTATTGATGTTTAATGGTTTTTGATTTTTATTACTAAACTTAATGCGAATTTGTTCAATTTGTTCATCGTTTTGGTAAAAATGAAACTCTCTTTCAACTAAGCGATTAGCTTTATTAATGCCAACATTACTTTCTACGCTGTAAAAGTAAAAATTATTTAGATTTTTTCTGAGCATTTGGCCAGCAAAATTGTGTTTTTGCCAAATTTTCTCTAACTCTTTATCTCGACTATAAATTTGAATGTTTTTATTTTCTAAATTATCAAATAAAACATTGATGAGGGCTTGGTTTTCTTTAAAATTTAATTGACTGAGCCGATTTTCTATGGCTACTTTACTATGATTGAGAAAATTAGCTTTTTCTGTTGAACCAGCAAAGAAGTTTAAACGGTCAGCTCGAGCTAGTTGAGCAAAGTTTTGGGAATCAATAGCGCTTTCATAATCTGGGAGTTGAATTGGCCCAATTTGCTCTAATAAGCTTTCAATAAGATCAAGATTAACAAAAATAATGCCAGCAATATCTCGATTATGATCTAAATAGGGACTTTGAGCAGCAATTTCTTGCCAAAGATTAATGATTTTTTCAGCACTAGTAGTTAGATCTGGCCACCAATTGGCATCTTGAATAAGCAAACCCTTTCCTTCACTTAAGTACTCATAATGTCCTGGAGGACTTGTAGGAAAGCTTTTTTGCTGTCCAGCGATGTTATAAATATCCTGAACAGGAGTTAAATTCCACATGGAATGTGGAATTTAACTCCTGTTCAGGATATTTATAACATCGCTGGACAGCAAAAAAG
>JAAZKO010000074.1 GCA_012799795.1 Minisyncoccota bacterium
ACCACGAAAAACTACTCCAAAGGACTCAATCGCATTGAACGACTAGTAGATATGGCAAGAGACATTAAGAAAACCTACCACGATGCAGAACCGGCAATAAAACGAGAGTACTTAGATCTGTTTTTCAGCAAGTTTATGGTTAAAGATGGCAAGATTGTAGCTGCTCTCCCAAGTAAATATATAAAACCATTGATCGCTAATGGTAAATTTACGGTTCGAATAAGAAATGGATGGCTCCCCCGGTAGGACTCGAACCTACAACCTTGAAGTTAACAGCTTCCTGCTCTGCCATTGAGCTACAGGGGATTTTAAATATCACTTGGCGCAACCTCGCACCATTAGTAACAATAGAATTTTATCAAAAAGAAGCAAAAATACTAGTCAAAAACCACTATTTCTTTTTAATCTCTGCCACCACTGCCTTATGATCACTGACTCCGCCGACTACTCTAACTTTTTTTACCTGGTAATTAGGGCTGGTAAAAAGAGCATCAGTTACTAAACGAATATCTTTGCCAGATTTATGAATATCTTTATCGATAGTCGTATCAATTTTACTTGGAATATTGTCCTTGTACATTTTAGCTAATTGATCATAGATTTGCCCACCTCGTGGCGTATTAAGATCACCGCAAAAAATAATTTCTGGATAATCGGCTAAAAAAGATTTTAACTGCGTAAAATGTTCTTTTTGTAAATTGCTAACCTTGCCTTCTCCAGACCAAGTAAAGTGAGTGGTTCCTAGTTGATAAACCTCACCGTCAAGTTCAATTTCCACTGTTAATAAACAACGATTCATTGAATTGGGATCTTGATAAGCAAAAAATTCGGGGATTTGATTGGCGTTGCCATTATAGTAATGTTTACGCGTTTTTGATAAATTTTTGGCAAAGACACACAGACCCCACAAGCCATTGGTTGGTAGATGAGGGTTATCTTTGGTGACTTTAGCTTGAGAAACAAAACTATATTTATCTAAACCCGTACTTTGACAAATTGTTTGAATATCTTTGGCAAAAACTTCTTGCAAACACAAAACGTCAGCCTTTTCTTTAGCGAAAAATGACAAAATTTTATCATCCAAATGCTTGTTCCCTTCAATGTTGAGACTAATCAATTTCATTTTTTCTTTCTTGTTTATTTTCTGCTTCTTTTTCTAACAAAATACAAACCTTATTAAAGCCTAGATTATATAATTCTCGAACTCTTGCAGTGCTTAAAGCACATTCTTGAGCGATAGCTTGGGGATTTTCTAGTCTAAAACTATTCTCTAGAACTTTTCTAGCTAAACCGTCAATTTTTTCAATAGCTCTATCTATTTCTTTAGAACTTGGGTTGGGTAAATTGCGGGCTAAAAATGTTTCACAGATTAAAAAATCAAAATAATCTCGATTTAGACCATGAATTGTGTCTTTTTCTTTTTCTTTCATAATTTTACTCCAAAAAATCTTGTAATTTTTTACGTCTACTTGGATGTTTTAACTTTCTAAGTGCTTTTGCTTCAATTTGTCGAATACGTTCTCTAGTCACCCCA
>JAAZKO010000075.1 GCA_012799795.1 Minisyncoccota bacterium
ATAAAAACTAGTAAAAACAAATAAATTTAAAAAAGTGTCAGTGGTAAAAAAGTGAGCTTGTTGGATCGGTAAAACCATTAAGGCATAAATCAAGCTAGCCCAAAATTTGCTGTGTGTGCTAATAGTTAATCTTTTATCTTTAATGTTTTTTTCCAGCAATAAAACTGTTAAATAAATTAGTGGAATAATCATTAAGTCAGCTAAAGCAGACAAAACTCTGCCAGAAATGGTGATCTCTGCTAAAGATTCAATTTTTAAGATTACATTTATTAGCTTACTGAGTGAAATAGGAAAGTTGCCATAGACAAAAAAATCTCGACCAATATTACGTGGGTTAAATGTAGATAGCTGAGGATCAAAATATTCTCCTAAATTTTTAGGTAGAGCTAATTCTTGGATAGTCATGTTCAGGAAACGCTCGTCAGGATGTAGAAAATGTCCCTGATCCCAATTTAGACCAAGGAACCTGAAAACAGCTGCCAGCAAAAAAATTACAATTAAAAGGAAACTGTTTTTAACTCTGTTCACGGCTAAATTATATAATAACTAAGACTAATTTGTGTTACACTATTTGTATGACAGAACAACAATTTCCCTCAAAAACTACTACTATTGATAAACGTACTTGGTTTCAGCGTCTTGGCAGCTCTTTTAGGGGCATCTTGACTGGTCTGTTACTTTTTATCATTGCTTTTCCTATTTTAATTTGGAATGAGGGGCGAGCTATAAAAACTTATCGTAGCTTAGAAGAAGGGGCAAGTATTGTTGAAAGTAGTGATCCAGAAGTGATTGACCCCAGCCAGGATGGCAAGCTAATTCATTTTTCTGGTGAAGCGCGAACATCCAGCATTCTTAGCGATGATACTTTTGCTATTAGTGAAAATGCTTTAAAGCTAAAAAGAATTGTTGAAGTTTATCAGTGGTCAGAAGACAAAAAAACTGAAACTGTAGAAAAAATTGGTGGTAGTACTGAAACCACCACTACTTATTTTTATAAACAGGTTTGGAATGATCGTTTAATAGATTCACAAAGTTTTCAAGAAGCTAGTAATCATAATAACCCTCAAGCAAAAGCATTAGAAAATTTTGAACAGATGGCTGAAGCAGTTAGTGTAGGCGCTTATACTTTGCCAGAAAACTTACTTAGTTCGCTTTCTGATTATGAGCGATTAGATTTGTCTAGTGATTTATTGACAACTCTGCCCTACTCGCAACAAGAACAGTGGCAAATTTTCAATAATTATATTTATAAAAGTGCAGATCCAAGCAATCCAGTCATAGGTGATACTCGAGTTTTCTATCAAGTTTTAAGACCAGGAATGCTTAGTGTCATTGCTCAACAAAAAGGAGAAAACCTTCAAGCCTATCAAACAAAAAATGCTAAAAGTATTGAAATGATTAGATCGGGTCAAATATCGGCAGAAGAAATGTTTGAGGGCGCTATTCAAACTAATCGCTTATCGACTTGGCTGATTCGTTTTTTGGGTTTTTTCATGATCTACATCGGGCTTAATACTCTTTTAGTTCCTCTGTCAACTCTGTTAAGTGTGATTCCTCTGTTTGCTAAAATATTCCGTTTTGCCAGCAAATTGCTCAGCGCAGTAATAGCTCTTGTCTTATCTTTAACGACAATTGGCATTGCTTGGTTGCTATATAGACCATTGATTGGTTTAGCAGTTTTATTATCGGCAGTTGGAGTGATTATTTTGTTTAGTAAGTTTAAAAGAAAAGACAAAACTCAAGAAAAATAATTGTTTAACGATCCTTTGTTTTATTGTGTTTACTTGATATTAAAGTTTAGTGAAAGGACTGCGTGAGTGTTTATTATCAAAGACGAACTTTGGCAGAAGATAAAAAATCTAAAAAAGTTATTAGTGATGTTTTAGCTATTATTGAAAAAGCTAAAGAATTGAAAATTGAAACCGAGCGCATTCCTTATACGGAGCTGCTCAAGCTTAGTTACAAAAATCAAGAAGCTTATCTCTATCACCGTACTCCTCCGTACACCACTGCCACTGCTCACATTTGTTGTCGAAATAAAACTATTACGAGAAATTTATTAATAAGAGCGGGTTTGTCTGTGCCAAAGGGATATTTGCTTAAAGATAGTGATGCTCGAGAATATCAGTTAGAAGTTTTTAATAAATTAAAAAAACCATTAGTGGTTAAAGCAATTGATGGTTCAGAAGCAATTGCAGTTACAACTAATATTAAAACTCAAAAACAATATTTAGCAGCACTTGAAGAAAGCTTTGCCTATGATCGTTCAAGTGAAAAAAGAGCTTTGGTAGAGAGAATGTTTGACGGTAAAGAATATCGGATTTTAGTTGACCGCAATAAAATGGTGAGTATTATTGAACGTTTATCTGCCAATGTGCTGGGTGATGGAAAACACAATATTAAAGAATTAATTGACTTGAAAAATCAAGACTCCAAAAGAGGTGATAAAAAAGAAGATAAACCCTTGTTTAAAATTGAAGTAGATCAAAAAATTAAAGATTTTTTAGCAAAAAAGAAACGAAGTTTGAATAGTGTCCCAAGAAAAAAAGAACAGATATTTTTGAGGCCAGACAGTAGCCTTAACATTTCTTTGGGTGGTGATACTATCGATGTTACTGATCAAGTACATCCTTCAGTAAAAAAAATTGCATTAAAAGCTATTCAGGCTATACCGGGTTTGACTTGGGCAGGAATTGATTTTTTAACTAAAGATATTTATAGTGCTCAAAAATCTGATGACTACGCTATTTTGGAACTAAACTCTTCTCCACGTTTGATTTGGCAAGCCGAGCCTTACGCTGGTAAAAAACAAGCCGTTTTAGAATCTTTTTTGATAAATATTTTTCCTAATTTAAAAGTTTAATTATATATTTATTTTTTTATCTACTTGAGTAGAAAAACAAGTATGAGTAATTTTTGTACTTGATTTTTCCACGGATCTTGTTACTATTGATTTATAGAAAAAGGTAGTGAGGATTGATTCGCTTAGTTTTTTAGACATTTGGTGAAAATAGCTGAGACATAATAAAATTAATGTAAAGATAAAAAAGGAGATATGACTATTCAACAAAAAAATCATTTATTGGGTCGTCGTTGGTTTTTAGCTAAAAAGAGATTGTTTAAAAAAACACCCAAATTACTAAGCAATAGTAAGTTGGCAAAAAGACGAGCTACACCAGATCCTATAGGAACATGTGTCAATCAGAGTGCTGATCCACAAAGCTGTAAGAAGAATATTTTCTAAGCAAAAAAGTAGTTCAGCTTGATTATCTATCAGATTCAAGAGATAATATCTTTTTTAAGATCTTTGAAATTTTTTGAAATTAATTAAATAAAGTTGAAAAAAGGAATTTAATGCCTAAATTAACTAAAGTAATCGCAACTCTCGGGCCCGCTACAGAAACCGAAGAGGTTATGAAGGAATTGATTCTGGCAGGGATGAATATTGCTCGTTTTAACACTAAGCATGGTACTCCTGAGTGGCATTTAGAACGTATCCATCGGGTTAAAAAAGTAGCTAAAGAATTGGGTGAAGCGGTGGGGGTGTTGTTAGATTTGCAAGGTCCAGAAATAAGAATTAATTTAAAAGATGAAAAAAGTTTTGAACTACAGCAAAATGATGAGGTAAAGTTTGTAGCGGGTGATCCAGCCGAAAAAGAAATGAATATTCCTCAAATAGTGGTTGACGTTATTCAGGTTGGAGATTTGGTATCTGTCGATGATGGAATTTGCGAATTTGAAATTATAAAAAAAGAAGAAAATGGTCTAATAGCCAAAACTCTTAATCCTTGCGTCATTAAGCATCGTAAAACCATGAATACCCCGGGGATTATCATTAATATGCCATCTTTAATTGATAATGATTTGCTGCAATTAGATAACATGACAGATGAAGATATTGATTTTATTGGCTTGTCTTTTGTTAGAAATAAAGAAGACATTGCTATTTTAAAGGAAGAGTTAAAAAAACGAAATTTACATGCTGATATTATTTCAAAGATTGAAAATCAAGCAGCTTTAGATAATTTAGATGAAATTATCGAAGCTTCAGATGGAATCATGGTCGCAAGAGGAGATTTGGCAGTAGAAGTACCTTTCGAGCAATTAACTTTTTGGCAAAAGTTAATTATTGAAAAATCTCGGGCAGCTGGCAAGCCAGTGATAACAGCCACTCAAATGTTGGAAAGTATGATTTTTAGTCCCAGAGCTACTCGCGCTGAAGTAAGTGATGTGGCTAATGCTATCTATGACGGTACAGATGCGGTAATGCTCTCTGGAGAAACTGCCTTAGGCAAATATCCAGTTAAATGCATTGAAACTCAAAGCAAGATTGCCTTATTTAATGAGCCTTATGCAGAAAATTATCTTTGGGAATTTACTGATCAAGATTGTGTGGGTGCCATTACCTATGCGGCTTTCAATCTCTTAGAGAATCGATCAAACAATATTGATAGAATGATAGTGTTAACCAGAACTGGACGAACAGCTAAAATTTTTTCTCGTTTCAGACCGGGAGTCCAAGTTAAGGCTTTAACAGCCGAGGAAAAAACCTGCAACAAGTTATCATTAGCGTTTGGCGTTGATCCAGTTTTAATTGATCCAGAATTTTTTCACTATCAAACTGAGGACGAATTGGTTAATAATTTAAAAGAATACAAAATTGCGAAAAAGGGTGAACAAATATTAATTATTGCTTCTTTTGCTAAAGATATCGCTAGTAGAAGAACAGACTCTTTATCCCTAATAACTATAAAATAATTAATGATTTGTGTCTTTGTAAAAAAAGAGTTAAACTAGAGACAATATTATTATAAAAGATTATAAAAAGGAATTTTATGTCGAATAAGAAAAAAGGTGTATTTCCACTAATACTTGGTGCACTCGCAGGAGCAACAGCTGTTTTTTTCTCGGATGAGAAAAATAGAAGCAAAGCGAAAAAAACCTTTGATGAAGCTAAAAAAAACCCTGAAGCTTTTGCTAAAAAAACAGCTAAAAAAGCTCAAAAAACTGCAAAAAAAATGGCTACAAAAGCCAAAGTAGCGGGTGAAAAAGCCATGGACCAGCATAAAAGAAAAGCTGCCAAAACTAGAGCAAAGAAATCACTTAGCTAAATTTTATTTAATTTTTTAGTTTTTAAGAACCCAGATCAAAGTGATTGGGTTATTTCCTTGGCGAAATTTTTGATTTTTTCTTGATTGCCTTCGTCTTCGACATAGCCATCAATTTTTAAACTATTGCAAATTTTTTCTCCGCCTTTTTTAGTAAACGTTTCTTCTAGAATATCAACAGCCTTACAAAATTGAACGTAGTTGCTGTCGCCACAGCCAAAAAATGCTAGTTTTTTTCCAGCAAGATCTGGCAAGTCTTGAGCACTCTCTTCCAAAAAATCGGCCATATCACTACAAGGCAAGCCATCATCCCAAGTAGAAGAAGCCACGATGAGCAAATTTTCCACAGCACTTATATCCGCAATGCTTGTTTGATTGATATTTTTAATTTCTAATTCTTTAGCAGATTCTTCAACTAAGGTTTTTATTTGTTGAGCTACATTTTCAGTGTTACCCGTGAGGGTGCCATAAATTAAAAGATTTTTCATAATTATCTTTCTCCTATTAGTTAATCATAATTATTTTAGCAGATTTATTCAAGAACATTAGTTGACCAATTTTAGCATTCCTTCTACAATGCTGGTGTATGGAAAAAATTGAGTTGAATTGGAAGATTGCTGGTAAAGCTGGTGACGGGGTGATGTTAGCAGCCAAATTTTTTGCTAAACTTTGTCAACATCAAGGTTTAAAGGTTTTTAATTATTACGAATATCCTTCTTTAATTAAAGGTGGTCATCAAACTGGCCAAGTTTTTGCTTCTAGCGAAGCCGCCCATTGCCAGCGTCTTCATTTAGATTTACTCTTTCTTTTTCACCCCAAATTTTTAGATTTTCATCTTGATGCTTTGGATGAAGAATTGCTAGTATTAATTAATAGTAGTAATTTTGATCATAGCCAATACCCTCAACTAAAGGCCAAAGTTATTAGCATTCCTTTTAGTCAGTTGGCAAGGCAAAAAGTTGGTGATCCGCTTACTGCTAATATGATGGCCATTGCGGCTAGTGCTAAATTTTTTGCTTTTGATTTAACTAAATTAACCGACCTAATTAAAAAGGAATTTGTTGATAAGAAAAAAATAATTGCTAAGAACTTGCTGGCTATAGATTTGGCCTGTGATTATTTAGATCAATCATTAAGCAATAGTTTAATCGAGTGTAGAACTAAGACTTTAAAAATTGATCAATCAAGAAAAAAAGATCTTTTATTAACTGCTAATGAAGCAGTCGGTTTAGGAGCAATAGCTGCTGGTTTGCAATTTTTTAGTGCCTATCCAATGACCCCTGCCACTGGCCTCTTGCATTATTTAGCCGCTCAGCAAGCAGCTTATCCAATAGTGGTTAAGCATAGTGAAGACGAAATTGCAGCTATCAACCAAGCCCTGGGGGCTTCTTTTGCAGGGGTAAGAGCGATGACAGGTACTTCCGGGGGTGGTTATGCTCTGATGGTGGAAGCGACTTCCCTAGCCGGCGTAGCTGAGTTACCTTTAGTAATTTTAGAAGCAATGCGTCCTGGTCCAGGAACAGGCTTGCCCACTTGGAGTTCTCAGGCGGATTTAAATTTCATTATTCATGCTGGGCATGGTGATTTTCCCAAAGTAGTTTTTACTCCAGGCACAGCTTTAGAGCATTATGAATTAAGCAAATTAGCTTTTTACATAGCTGAAAAGCATCAGTTACCCGTCTTTATTCTATCTGATAAATATATTTTAGAATCTCAACAAAGTATGCCTCAACCTGATTTGTTAATTGACAATCAGCGCTTGTCACTTTTAGATACAGTCAAAACAGGTTCTATTGAGGAAAAATATTTGCGATATAAAGACACTGAAACCGGTATTTCTCCCCGGGCAATTCCTGGTTTAAATAAGGAAGTTTATTTGGCAAATTCATATGAGCACGATCAAGAAGGCTTTGCTACTGAAGAATCAATGATAGCCAAACAAGCAATGGATAAGAGACTGCGAAAAATTGAGACAATGTTGCCCGAATTGCCCAAGCCGGCAGTTTTTGGCGCGCCTGTAAAAGAGGCAGACAAAATTTTAATCAGCTTTGGTTCAACGATTAATGTTTTACAAGAATTATTAAGATTGTTAGATGATAAAGAAATTGCAAAACCTGCCATTATTCATTTGCCCTGTGTTGCACCTTTTTTAACAAAAGACTTTGAAGAACTTTTTGATTGGCATAAAATTAATGAAGGTAGGCAGGAAATTTATACAGTTGAGGGCACAGCCACAGCTCAATTAGCTCAGGTATTAAAGGCAAATAGCCGCTTAAGAAAAATCAAGAGCTTATTGCGTTATGATGGTCGGCCTTTCTATGCAGAAGACTTATTACAGTGGCTTGTAAGTGCTAAGATCAGTGAAATTTATCAAATTAAATAATTATATGTCTATTCAAATACCAGATCTACTTTCACCCATTTCACCCACTTGGTGTCCTGGTTGTGGCAATTTTAGCATTTTAACCGCTCTTAAAAAGGCTTTAATTGAATTAGATTTAGAACTTAAGGATCTAGTGGTTTTGTTTGGTATTGGTTGTAGTGGTAATATGGCAGATTTTATTAAAGTCAACGGATTTCATGCACTTCATGGTCGAGCGATTGCCAATGCTATTGGCATCAAGTTGGCCAATCATCGGTTAAAAGTGATAGTGACTGGTGGTGATGGTGATTTATACGGAGAAGGTTTTAACCACTTATTAGCTGCAGCTAGGGGCAATCACGACATTAGTGTTTTTGTACATAACAATGAGCGTTACAGTTTAACTACAGGGCAAGCTTCACCAGCTAGTAAAAAAGGGACTGTTGGGAAATCCACTCCCCAAGGGGTAATTGAAGAAGCAATTAACCCCTTAGCTTTAGCTATTAGCGCTAATGCTAGTTTTGTAGCCAGAGCTTTTGCTGCTCAGTTACAAGAATTAGTTGAGATGATGAAAGAAGCCATTTTACACGAGGGGTTCTCTTTAATTGATATTTTGCAACCCTGTCCAAGTTTTAACAAAGTTCAAGATAATAAATGGTATTTAGAACATACAAGAGCCTTAAAAGCAGATTATGATTTATCTAATCAAGAAATGGCCATTAAACAGGTTCTAAAAAAAGGACCAATTGAATTAGGGCTCTTTTATCGCGATCAAGAGCGACCAGCTTATCATCAAGAATTAGCGCAATTAAAAAACAAGAGCTTGGTGGAGCAATTTCCTTTTAAGCAAGATTTAAATTTGGGAATCAATGATTTTGTCTAAGTTTTTTAAATTTATTTTTCGAGGTAGATAATCAGTTTTACTAGTTTTTATCCCAATTTGATCACCACGATGTAATCGAAAATATTTTCTAGGCCTCCAGCCATATTGGGAATAAACTACTGGGACTCTGTCTGCAACTTTAAATGCCGAATAACCTTTTATTTTTTTATTTGCTATTTTAATAACTAAGATAGGGTTTTCAGCATAAACCATTCCCCCTTTAATTCTTTCAATAGGAGTATCTTTTGGACACAAATATAAATTATTTTTTTCATCTTCACTAAGTTGATTAATGATATCAATTATCTCCTTCTTCCTTTTAGTCCTTTTATCAGCTTTAGGGTTTTTTTCTTCAGCTTTAACACCTTCATCATTAGCGAGTAAGGCAGCTCTGATAGTATTTTTTACTTGTTTTGGAAACTCTAGCTCGTTTTTAGCGGCTTCATTCTCAGGAAAAGGCAGTTGTGGTTGAATTTTTGGATCAATTTCTTTTCTCATTGATTAGTGACCAGCACTGATTTTATCACAATTGGACTGATTGGTCGAGATTTTTCTCCGGAAAGACTCATTTCAACTGGCGCGGTGGCAATCGCATCTACCACCTCTATACCCTCAATCACTTTGCCAAAAATTACATAATTTTTAGGCAGTTGATAGTCTTGCTGCATAATAAAAAATTGACTGCCATTAGTGTTTGGCCCAGAGTTAGCCATAGCTACAGCGCCACGCTCATATTCTCCAATAAAATCCTCGTCATCAAAGCGATAGCCAGGACTACCTGTACCGTCGCCACGAGGATCACCACCTTGAATCATAAAGCCATCAATTATCCGGTGAAAAATCGTATTATTGTAAAAACCTTGTTCTGCTAAATAAACAAAGTTATTGCTGGTGATAGGGGTGTTTTGATTATCAAGTTCTATAAGAATTGGTCCTTGATCAGTGTTGAGAGTAACTTGATAAGTTTTGTCGGAGTTAATTATCATTTCAGGTTTTGTTAAAGCCTGGTTGGCAGATAAAGTGGCTGGCATAGCATAATCCTTTTCTTGCTCTTGATTCACTAGTGATTGATCAAGATATTCATCTTCTTTTATATTGTTAATGTCTTCTATTTCGTTATTGTTAACATTTCCTATTTCATTGAGCTCGGCATTGTTACTTAGATCGCCGTTTTGCGGTCTCATTTTGTTTAGGCTGACAATTAAAATTATTCCTAAAATTAGGCTGGCAAGAACAAAAATAAAGCTATCTTTTTTCATAAGTAGTAATTAGGGTTTATTAGTATATCACAGTGTTGAGTATTTTTAAGTAAAAATTTTAGCACTTGGTTATGATCTCTGCTAATACTGAGCAAAAACACTTTTAATTGATATGTCTTGTATATTTAATATACCTATTGATATGTTTTGATATATATAATTATTAAAAATAAAGAGAATCAGTAATTTGGCTTGGATAAAAAAGCTTTTTTTTGTTAAAATTGTTTTTTCGACGAT
>JAAZKO010000076.1 GCA_012799795.1 Minisyncoccota bacterium
ATAATGCGGGAAATTTTAAAAATTAAAAAACTTAATGTTGCAATCAATGATAAATTAATTATCAAGGATCTATCATTAAGTATTAATCAGGGAGAATTAGTGGCCCTAATGGGAGCTAATGGAGCCGGCAAATCAACTTTAGTTAGAGTACTGTTGGGTGACGACACTTATCAGGTTAAGAGTGGTCAAATTACTTTCTTTAAAAAAGATTTATTGAGTTTGGCCCCAGAAGAACGGGCTAAACTAGGTTTAGCTTTTGTTTGGCAGCAAGCCCCAGCAATTAAAGGAGTTGAGTTATTTACTTTACTCAATTTGATTCAAGAGATCCATGACGGGGATTATGATTATCAATTAGCAGATTCTCTTTTATTCAGAGAAATTAATGCTAATTTTTCAGGAGGGGAAAAGAAAATCGCTGAACTAGTTCAGGTTTTAAATCAAAATCCTCGATTGTTAATTATTGATGAATTAGATTCAGGACTAGACATAGAAAATTTAAAAATTGTTTTAACTGCTTTAAAAAAAGAATTGAAGAAGAAAAATATGGCATTATTAATTATTAGCCATTCAGGAGCAGTCCTAGAAGAGATTAAAGTTCAACGAATTACTATTTTGCGTCATGGAGAATTAATTTGTCAGAGTAGAGATGTTAAGAAAATGTTAAACACCATCAAAAAATATGGCTATCAAAAATGCGAAAGCTGTCAAAACTGCTTATAAACAACTAGATCATCACATTGAGGAGATACTCAGCATGTCGGGTTCTCTAGTGATGAGTTCAGTTGGGGCTTGGGATAAATTTTCTTGGACTAGAAAATATTTTGTTGACAAGCCTAAAGAAGGCTATTTTATTTGGATCAAGGAACAGCCCGATTGTTCTTTTCTGGGTTGTGTTTCTTTAGACAAGCCTGGTACAAAACAGCAATTAAATAATTTAACAGTGATCGAAGCTGGCCTTTATGTTGATTTAACAGGCACTTGTGAATCAGCAACTTTGCTTGGTGAAACACAAGGTAATGATTTTCGCTCTCATCAAGCTCGGGGCAAATTAGTATTGCGGACAGGATCAAGCTTATATTATCGACATCTTCACGATTGGGATAAAAATGACCAAATTAGCACTAATTACGAATTCTTTTTAGAAGAAGGAGCTAGTTTGGAATACACCTACAGAATTGATTCAGCGGCAGCGGTGATGAATTTACAGGCACGGATGCATTTAGCAAAAGGCGCCCGCTCTGATTTTAAGATTTTGGCAGATTGTCAAGAAACCAAGGTTAATTTAACAGATATAGCCTATTTAGAGGGAGCGGGCGCTAATGCTATTTCTACTCTGCGCTTAGTCGGACGTAAAAATGCTGAAGTTAAGGCTCGTTCTCAAATTATTGCTCAAGCTGTTGCTAAAGGACACCTGGATTGTGCTGGTTTAATGTTGGATAAATCGGCCAAATTAACTTTGATTCCAGAATTATTAGTTGAAGACCAAAATGCTCAATTGACTCACGAAGCCTCAATAGGTAAATTATCTGCTGAGCAAATTCTCTATTTAAGAAGTAGGGGTTTAAGTGCCAAGGAGGCTGAAGACTTAATTTTGAGGGGGTTTTTGAGTGAATAAGGCTAAATTAATAATTTTAAAAGCAAATTTTTTATTTATTAAGCGTGGATTTATTTAATGAAAATTTATGTTGCTTCCAAAAATCCAGTAAAAATTAATGCTGTAACTATTGCTCTTAGTGAAAGCTATCCGGATGTAAAGGTAATTGGCAAGAGTGTGCCCAGTGGAGTATCAGCACAGCCAATGACTGATCGAGAAACCTTGACCGGCTCGATCAATCGAGCCAAGGCTTTAAAGGAATTAATTTTATCCAAAAAAATCCATCCTCCTCGTGAAGAGCTCTTGTTTATTGGTGCAGAAGGAGGGGTTTATCATCCTAGTTTTGCCAAAAAAAAAGAGGAACTATGGTCCACAGTTTGGATTAGTGTTTTAGATCAAGAAGATAATGTTTATTCGGCTAGTGGGGCTCGTTTTTGTTTACCTCAGGTTTTAGCTGATGGTATTTTGGCCGGTCAAGAGTTGGGTTCTGTTGTGGGAGCTTTATTTGACGATCAAAATCTTAAACAAAAAAGTGGAGCAATTGGTGTATTAACTAAAAATTTTATTGATCGTACAGAAGAATACGTAAGTATTACTAAGTTGGCAATTGGTTTGTGGTATGGTCGAACTTGGCAAAATCAAGCTTCAATTTTCACTAAACTTTAATCCTATAATGTTAAAATTAACTGATCTTGACAGCTTGTTATTTATACTTCAAAATAGCATCACAATATAGCAGTTATTGGCGATGCCAAAGGTTTCATGCAAGAAAAATCCAAAAAATTTGTTCCTTACATTTTTCCACTCTTAGCTTTTGCTTTTGTGGTGTTTATGTTTATTCGTTGGTATTCAAATAGAGTAGCCGAACAAGGCAATGGTCTATTATCCAGTGATTTAGAGATTATAAATTTAACTCAGGAAGAAGAGGAAAGTATTATTCTAGGGACTACTGATTTCTCAACAGTAGAGATGATGGCTGTCGGAGAAGCGAGTGGTGAAATTCGCTATCAATTGCTAGAGGAGAAATTAAATTTTACGGTGACAGCTAATTTGCCAGATAGTAATGAAGCTTTTGTTGTATGGTTAAAAGAAGTTGAGGGTGATGCTAAGAAAAAAGTTTTCACTTTAACTTATTCGAAAGCTGGTTTCATTGGTTCAGCTTCAGTGCCAGCAGAAGTATTACCTGTTGAGGTGGTAGTTAGTAAAGAATCAGATTTATTACTTGAAGACGCTCTTTTACGAGGAATTATTGAAGACTAAGTTTTATTGAGATACTTTGATGTATTTTGATAATTAAAAACTTAAATTGCTTCTTGATATACTAGTCAAGTATGCTAATCTAGCATTAGTAATTAACAGTTATTCTGGCCAGAGGCCAGGAAGAAGGAGACTTGTATGGCAGCTTTTAGCTATACCAATAAAAAGGGTCAAACCTATTATCTTCACACTCGTGATGTGACCTTAAAAAATGGTCGTGTGCAAACAATTTATTTTTTTGCACGAGATGTTCGTGATGGTTCTTTAAGTGAAGTACCAGCCGGTTATATGGTTATGGAAACCACTCGCACTGGCATGCCAGTACTGAAGAAAAAATAATTTTTCTCACTTGTCAATTAAAATCCCGCCTTTTCATTAATGCGGGATTTTTATTTATGGATTTTAGCGATTATTTGTTATGATGTGTGTATGAAAATTTTTATTGCTAGTGATCACGGAGGATTCAAACTTAAAGAAGAAATAAAAGAAATTATTGAGGGGCAAGTGCTTGATCTTGGTCCTCAAGAACTAGATCCCGAGGATGATTATCCCCAATTTGCTTTTCGTGTTGCAGAAAAAGTTAGTCAAGAACCCAACAGCATTGCTTTATTGTTCTGTCGTTCTGGCTCAGGCATGGTGATTGCAGCCAATAAAGTTAAGGGTGTCAGAGCGGTTGACATTTATAATCAAAAAATTGCTGAACATGCTGTAAAAGACAATCACGCTAATGTTTTTGCTTTTGGAGCAGATTTTTTAGCGAAAGAAGAAATTTTAGCTTGTTTATCAATTATTTTACGCACTCAACCAGATCAAGACGAACGGCATTTAAGAAGAATTAAGCAAATTACTGACTACGAAAATAAACATGCAAATTAGTCCTGCAATTTTAACTGACAGTTTAGCCACTTTTTCCCAACAATTGGAATTAGTTAAAGAAGTTCCAGAAATTAAAACAATTCAAATAGATATTGTCGATGCCATTTTTGCTGACAACATCACTTTGAATCCTAGCGACTTAGTAGATTTTGATTTTGGAAAATTATTAATTGACTTTCATTTAATGACCGAAGAACCAATGGATTATGTTTGGGAACTAATTGATTGTGGTCAACAATTACCCACACAATCAGTTATTGCTCAAGTGGAAAAAATGTCTTATCAATTAGATTTTTTGGAAGAAGTAAAGAAAGCTGGTTGGCAGGCTGGTTTAGCTATCAATCTTTTCACTCCCCTAGAGACTATCGAAGAAGCAGCCTGGGAATATTTAGATCAGGTATTATTAATGGCTGTAGAAGCTGGAGAGCAAGGCCAGGGTTTTAACTTTTCAGTTTTTGCTAAAATTGAAGAACTTAAAATATTAATTAAAAAATTTAATAAAGAAAGTAAAATTAGTATTGATGGTGGAATTAAAATTGAACAGCTTAAATTTTTGCAGAAAGCTGGTGTTGATCAAATAGCTGTTGGTTCAGCCTTATTTAATGCCGAGAGTTTTAAAAATGAATATAATAAGCTTAAAAAGGAGCTTGCATGAATCAAGATGAGCGAAAGAAAATAATGGTCCCTAAAGCAAATCGCTTGTGTAAAGTGAATAAAATTGCTTTTTATGGAGGAGCGGATATGGATGAAGATCATCCAGTTTGTCAAGCTGCATATGAAATAGCAGCTTATGTGGCTAGTCAAAATAAGATAGTAGTTAATGGAGGTGGTCCGGGAGTTATGGGTGCAGCTAGCAAGGGCGCTAAGTCAAAAAATGGTAAAACTTTGGCAGTTACTTTTAATCCTGTCAACATGCCAGAATTTGAAGGTCGTGATGCAGGAAATATTGTGGATCAGGAAATAAAAACTGCTAATTATATTGAGAGAATGTTTGCTTTGATGGACAATGCAGATCTTTTTGTTTGTTTTCAGGGTGGAACTGGTACTTTAAGTGAGTGGGCCACTGCTTGGTTGTTAGCACATCTTTATTATGGCAATCATAAACCGCTTATTTTATATGGTCATTTTTGGCATGAAGTAATGGAGCTTATTCACAAGCATTTTTTGATTGGTTATAAGGAATCAAAAGTTTATCGAATTGTTGAGAATTTGGAAGAGTTTAAATTAGCTTTACACTTATTTGAAGAAGAGATGGAGGAGCGCTTAAAATAATTTAAAAAAGTTGAGCTTGGAACTTGCAGTCTCAGTTCTTGCAATCTCAGCTCATTGTCTTGTACAATAATAAAACCTGCCTATGTACGATTGTATTAGCATTGGATCTTCACTAGTTGACATTTTTATTAGCTCTAAAGATTTAGAAGCTAAGCATAAAAAAGGACAAGAAATTTTAACTTATGGTGATAAGTTAGATCTTAGCGATTTTCACATATTTACTGGAGGTGGTGCAAGTAATACTTCTGTGTCTTTAGCTCGTTTGGGTTATAAAGTGGCAGTAATTTCTGAAACAGGCCAAGATGAATTCTCTGATTTAATTATTAGAGATTTTGAAAGAGAAGGAGTTGCTACTCAGTTACTAATTAGAGAAAAGTTAGAGCGAACTGGCGGTAGTGTTTTATTAGTGACTAAAGATGGTGAAAGAATTGCTATGACTTATCGTGGGGCAGCTTCGATGCTTGATCCCTACGATATTCCTGCCTTTTGGCTTACCCAATCCAGATGGGTTCATTTATCTAGCATAGCTGGTCAAAAAAACACCTTGGAAAAAATTTTTAAATGTTTGATTAAAGATCAAGATACAAAATTATCTTGGAATCCGGGCAAAGGTGAAATTAACCTCTTGCTTAAAAATACTTTTAATCTAGAAGAAATTCCTTGTGAAGTTTTTTTTGTTAATCAACAGGAGTGGGCTAGCTTAGTTCCAGTGCAGAAATCAATTTTAGTTAATTTCCCCCAGGTAATTGTTACTATGGGTAAAAAAGGTGGAGAAGTTTATATGTATGGTAAAAAGAAGTTTGTGTTTGAGGGTCAAGCGAGTCAAGCTATTGATAATACTGGGGCTGGTGATTCTTTTGCTGCCGGCTATATAGCAGCGTTAATCGACAATCGAGAAAGTGACGAGGCAATAGTTTGGGGAGTGCGTAATGCAAGTAGTGTTGTAAGATTCTATGGAGCTAAAACTGGTTTATTGCGTCGTTATCAAATGCTAGAATTACTAGCTGCACAAAAAAAGTAAAAATGATAGACTGGATAAGAATATGAAAAAATTTTTAATTAGCCTTATTTCTTTATTAATTGTTTTTCCACTGCTTTTCAGTACTAAGGTAAAAGCGGCAGCCTTACAAATTACGGGTTTAGGCACATTGGATCTTACTGGTTTAGATTTGGGTGGAAGTTTAAAGACTTATACCTATTCTGGTGGAACTTTTGCACTAACTGGTTTGGCTTCACCTTCTGCTACTATTTCCGTTATTATTGACGACTCAACTCAAACGGCTACTGCAGATGAGGAGGGTGGTTGGAGTACTTTGCTTTCGTCTTTAACTGAAGGAAAACACCAGCTTAATTTAGCTTCAGGTGCAGAAACTTTAGATTTTGTGTTAACAGTGGGTGCAGAAGGTAGTGAAAGTGCCGAAGTTGAAGCAAGTGCCACTACTAGCACTAAAACCTTACCAGCAGCTGGTTCTACCACTAACAGCCTGTTGTTTTTAGCTTTTGCCATGTTAAGCGTGGGTTTGGGCTTGATAATTAGAGCAAAACAATCTTAATTTGCTTATGTCTGAAATTAACTCTGATGAAATTCTAAATCAGGAGCTTGATGAATTACGAGCCAAGACTGAACAGGTTCAACTCCCTGAAGAATTATTGTTAAAACTTAAAAAAGAATTAGTTTTTCTAGAACGAAGTATAAAATTAGGTAATTATGATGAGAAATATGACAAGGTTTCTCGTTATTTAGATTGGGTAACTAAGATACCATTTGGTCAAAAAAGTGAAGATACTTTAGATATTCAAATGGCTAAAACAGTTTTTGATAAACATCATTATGGTTTAAAAGAAGTCAAAGATCGATTTTTAGAATATCTAGCTATCCTCAATTTACAAAAACAAAATTTTACTGATCAAGAATTTTCTGCACCAATCTTACTTTTAGTCGGTTTGGTGGGTACGGGGAAAACTACTTTTGCCTATTCTCTAGCCGAAGCACTTAATCGTCAGCTATTACGTATCCCAGTTGGAGGAATGGCTTCTGCCAAGGAATTACGCGGTGAATCGCGTTTAATTTTGGAGGCTCAACCAGGAGCTGTCATTCAGGGTTTGTGTAATGCACAAACAATGAATCCAGTGATTTTACTTGATGAAATTGATCGTTCAGCGGATGAAGCTAATAATGACATTATGGGAGTCTTAGTTGAATTATTAGATCCTGCGCAAAACCATGCTTTTGTAGACAATTATATTAATTATCCAGTAGATTTAAGTCAGGCAATTTTCATTGCCACCTGTAACAATACTAGACGTATTTCCGCTGCGGTACTCGATCGTATGGAAAGAATTGATATGCCATCTTATAGCGATGAAGAAAAAATAGTGATCGCTAAAAAATATATTTTACCTGAAATTATTAAGGAAGCTGGTCTAAAAGAAAAACAGCTAAAGATCGATGAAGCTGTTTGGCCAAAATTAGTTAGGCCCTTAGGTTTTGATGCGGGAGTGCGTACACTGCAACGAACACTTAAAGGTGCAGTGAGAAAAGCAGCTAGAATTATTGTAGAACGTGATTTTGAAGAAGTAGTAATTAAGCCAGATAATTTTAAGATTTTTCTACCTAGTTATTAGTCTGTGTTAAAATTGCTATATGTCAAAGACTGATTTGCCAATGAAGGAAATGTTGCACGAGCTAAAAAACTTATCCAGTCTCCAGTCGTTTTTAGAAGATAATGTTTCTCAATTACCCTTAGTAAAAAGAGCCCAAGATATTGTGCAGGGTGAAGGCAGTCAAAATGCTGAGATCATGCTAATTGGGGAAGCACCAGGATATCACGAATCTATTCAAAGACGACCATTTGTTGGTCGTTCGGGTCAATTATTACGCAAAACTCTTAAGGAAATTAATTATCCAGCAGAAAAGGTTTTTATTAGCAATATTATTAAAGCGCGACCGCCTAATAATCGAGATCCCTCAGTACAAGAAATTTTAGCTTTTAAGCCTTTTTTAGATAAAGAGATTGAATTGATTAAACCAAAACTTGTTATTACTTTAGGGCGTTTTAGTATGGCAAAGTTTTTGGAGGGAGTAAAAATCTCACAGATTCATGGTCGTTTACATAGTTTAAGATGGCAGAATCAAAACCTATTTATTTTGCCGATGTATCATCCAGCCGCAGCTTTACGATCCAGTCGAGTTAAAACATCTTTTATTGAAGATTTTAATAAAATTGAAAAAATTATAGACTGGATAGTAACTCAAGAAGAAACACTTATTTTTAAAAATCAATTAAGAGAGGAATTATTTTAATATGTCGAAACTCAAATTTTTAGCCTTAGGAGGCATGGGACGGGTTACCCAAAATCTTTACTTATATCAATATCAACAAGAAATTATATTAATAGATTGCGGTATTGGTTTTCCAGATATCTATATGCCTGGAGTAGATGCCCTGATTCCAGACATCACTTATTTATTAAATCAAGTTGAAGCGGGAGCCAAAATCGTAGGCATGATTTTAAGCCACGGTCACGACGATCACATTGGAGCTTTACCTTATTTGTTACCAAATTTACCCGATTTTCCCATCTATGCTTCACCGCTGACAGCTCAGTTTGCTCACGATCGTTTATTAGATAAGAAAGTTGATAGAAGCATTCAGGTATTAAGTGATCGACAAAATTTAGCCTTAGGTCAATATTTTAAATTTCAATTTATTGCCATTACCCATTCAATACCAGACACTAAACATATTTTATTAGAAACTCCAGTGGGTAAAATTTATCATGGTAGTGATTTTAAATTAGACAAACATCCGGTAGACGGTCGTTTGAGTGATATGGATTTTATTGAGCAAATTGGTCGGGATGATAATTTATTAATGGCTTGTTTAGATTGTTTACGAGTAGAAAGAGATTCTTGGACTCCTTCTGAGTCAACTGTAGGACCTGCCTTATTGAGAGAAATGAAAGATGTCGAAGGCAAAGTTTTGGTAACTCTAATGAGCTCGCATTTGCACCGAATTCAACAAACAATTGATGCTTGTAAACAATTAGGTAGAAAAGTTGTTTTTGTTGGCCGCAGTGTAGAGCAAAATATCAAATCAGCTGCTCAATCAAAAAGCTTGAATGTTCCGCAAGGCTTATTAATAGATAAGAAAAAGATGAAGCAAATTCCAGACAATAAACTGTGTATTATTATTGCTGGAAGCCAGGGTCAGGAAGGTTCGTCTTTGGTCAGAGCTGTTTATGGGGATCATCAAATAGTCCAAATTAGCAATCATGATAAAGTTATTTTTTCAGCTGATGTTATTCCGGGTAATGAGATTCCTTATTATTCGGCTATCGATCAATTAGCAGCTGATGAAGTAGACGTTGTTTATCCAGATATTCGTCCTGATATTCATCGTTCAGGTCATGCTAGTCGTGTCGAGCAAGAATTAATTTTAAAATTACTTAAACCCAAGTTTGTGATGCCCATTGGCGGTGCTGATCGACACCGATCTTTATTTAAAAAAATAGTAGCCAAGCCCTTGTCTTATCAAGATTGGCAAATTTTGTTGCCAAAAACTGGCGAAATTTTAGAAATTGATCAGCAAAGAGTTTCAGTAGCTCAACGAATATCTCTCTCTGCAAAAATCATTGATGGTTTAGGCATAGGTGATGTTGGTCCCATTGTTTTATCTGATCGCTTGAATTTGTCTAAAGCGGGTATTATTGTCTTAATTTTACCTAGGTTTAAGAAAAAATTTGATTTTAATAAAATGCAAGTCATTTCTCGAGGCTTTGTTTTTATGAAAGAGGCTGATGAAGTAATTAAATATATTAAAAAAGAAACGATCTCTATTATTCAAGGTTTAGGAAAAAACGTTAAAGATGAAGAATTAAAACACCGTTTGGAAAAGCGTTTGGCTCGTCGTTTATTTAAAATAATCCGTCGCGAACCAATGATCTTGTCAGTGATTTGGGACTCTTAATGATTAAAAAATTATTATTTTTTAGCCTTACTGCTTGCAGTTTCAAGACTTTTGTTCTTAAATAGAAGTAAATAATCTGATCAAAATATGGCAAAAAGAAAGTCCCGTCGTAAAAAACGTAAAGCGATTCGCCTGAAAATGCGGGCTGACACCACCTATTCCATAGTAGCAGTTTTACTCATCATGTTTGGTAGTTTAGTTTTGCTATCTTTTACTGGACAAGGACAGTGGTTGATAGCATTAAATAATTTTTTGGCAGATAAACTTGGCCTATCAATGTTATTTTTACCATTTGTTTTTATTGCTTCTGGTTTAGTGATGATTCGTAGTAAGCACGCTTGGTCAAAGCCCACTATTTTACTTGGTGTTATTGTGATGATGATTGGCTCCATGGGAGTATCGCGGAGTGGTGAAATTGGTATTAATATTTTTAATAATTTAGCCAAATTAATTAGTGTTCTGGGGAGTTATATATTTTTTTCCACTCTAACTATTATTGGTTTTTTGATTCTTTCACAAAGTTCTTTAACTGATTTAGTTAATGCCGTGAGTAAATTTATTGCTAAAAAACGCCAAAAGAAATTGGGCAAAAAAGAGGCTAAAACTCTTGATAAAGATGTGACCGATCAAGAAATTAAGAAATCTAAACACTTTTTCATTCCAAAATTAGCTTTTGGTAAGAAGGGCTTGAAAAAAGGTGATGATTATAATGAAGAGATCGAGCACGATCAAACTACTGGCACAGCAGTTTTAACTGAGAAAAAGGTAAGCGATGAAAAACTTCCTTCAACTAGTTTGGATGGTGAAGAGGCACTTAATGCTTCTTCAATGCCAATGATTTGGGATTATCCTCCATTATCTCTATTGACTGTTGAAAAAGGAGCTAAGGCCGACCGAGGTGATATAAAATCCAATGCGCAGATTATTGAAAATACATTAGATTCTTTTGGTATTAATGCCAAAGTGGTGGAATACAATCCGGGTCCAGCTGTTACCCAGTATTGTTTAGAAATTAGTCAGGGGACGCGTTTATCCAAGATTACTGCCCTGTCAACTGATTTAGCTTTAGCTTTAGCCGCACCCACCGGTCAAGTAAGAATTGAAGCGCCGATTCCCGGTCGTAATTTGGTAGGAGTAGAAGTGCCAAACCATAGTGCAGAGATCGTGCCCCTCAAAACAATGTTATCTTCGCCAGTGCTCAAAAAGCATCCTTCTAAATTGGCAGTGAGTTTAGGTGTTGATGTGGCTGGAAAACCAATTGTGGCAGATATAACGGATATGCCTCATCTTTTGATTGCTGGCGCAACTGGTTCAGGAAAATCAGTTTGTGTTAATGCATTTTTGTGTTCAATTTTATTTAGAGCTACTCCAGAGGAAGTAAAACTAATTTTAGTTGATCCAAAGCGGGTTGAACTCGGTAAATATCGAGACATTCCTCATTTGTTAACCCCTGTAATTCACGAGCCAGACAAGGTGATTTCTGCTCTTAAATGGGCAGTCGAATTAATGGAAAAACGCTATAAGCTTTTGAATGAAGTTGGAGTGCGTTCAATTCGTGATTACAACGAATTAGCCGGTTTAGCTACCATGCCAAATATTGTGATTGTGATTGATGAAATGGCCGATATTATGTTATTTGCTCCAAAAGAAGTGGAAGACAATGTGACTCGTATTGCGCAAATGGCTCGAGCAATTGGCATTCATCTTGTCTTGGCTACTCAAAGACCGTCTGTAGACGTAATTACTGGTTTGATTAAGGCTAATATGCCAACCAGAATTGCTTTCAATGTTTCTAGCGTGACTGATAGCCGAGTCATATTAGATACCCCAGGAGCAGAGAAACTTTTAGGTAAAGGAGATATGCTTTATCTTTCACCTGACAGAGCTAAACCAGCCCGTATCCAAGGGACTTTTGTTGCTTCGAAAGAAATAGATCGATTAATGGACTTCCTTAGATCACAAGGCAAAAAGCCAAATTATGAAGAAGATATTATTAGTAAATACCAAGTTAGCAAGGTAGGTGGCTCGGTTAATGTCAGTGTTAAAGGAGAGGCTGACCGGGACGAACTTTTTGATGAGGCAGTGCGGCTATTCTCAACTAGCGACACCGCCTCATCTAGTGCTATTCAAAGACATTTATCGGTCGGCTATGCTCGAGCAGCTAGAATCTTAGATCAATTGGAAGAAGCTGGTTTTGTTGGTCCAGCTCAGGGCAGTAAGGCAAGAGATGTTTTTAGGGGAAAATTTCAAGAACATTTAGCTACTAAAAATTTTTAATTATTGATAAATTAGTTAGTAACAACCCAAAAGAGTTGATTATTTATTTAAAAAAATGTTAGACTGGAGAAGAGATGAAAAAAATCACCAAAACCATAATTTTAGGCATTTTATTTTTATTTATTTTTTTAATCAAGCCATCAATTGTTAAAGCTTTAACGATTGATGCTATTGGTGGCAATGATTCAATTAGTGGCTTGGGAACGACAGTCACTAGTTATGAAACCACTTTGACGACTTTTACAGTAACAGGCACTGCTAGTCCTAATGCTGAGGTGGTGGTAACACTGGCTGACTTGAGTCAGACTGATACAGCAGATGTGTCTGGCAATTGGGTAGTAAATTTTTCTAGTGTTGCTTATGGAGCAAATACTTTAACAGTAACTTCTGCTGGAGAGTCCTTAAGTTTAGTAATTAATGTGGCCGAAGTGGCTTCTATGAGCACCGTTGATGATTAAGAAACTCTACCAGAAGCTGGTAATTTAGAAAATACTATTATACTTTTTGCTTTTGGGATTTTAGTAGCAGGCTTGGGAATGTTATTGAAGTCTAGAGACTAAATATTTTCAGTTACCCATTTTAAATGGAAAATTTCAGGAATATTTAGTAGGCAAAGAGCCATTTCGATTTTTTTTATAGAATTCTATAATTTAGATGTGCTAAATTATATAAACACATAAACATCAGATAAAAAATTTATGGTGAGAATTAGGTCCTTTTTAAGTCAAAATAGGTGGTTAATTATTGCCATAATCAG
>JAAZKO010000077.1 GCA_012799795.1 Minisyncoccota bacterium
GTAAGTTTCTTAAAGACTCGGGTAGTTTTTGTTCTGCATTAATTCCTGAACGCTTATTTTCAATTTTGCTCATTTTAATTATCCTTTACTATTTACGTGTATTAAAGACTTACTAAGGGTCAATTATATCATAGGGTCAATTATATCATGTCGTATCATAAATGCTTCCTTTCCCCTTGCCTTTTTTGCCCATTACCCTTAAAATAAAGCCCTTATTGACACTAAAAAATTTAGATAAAAGGATCTCATGGGAGCATTACCAAAAAATAAAATTACTAGAATCGAGCAGGGCAAGCGTCGAGCAGGCAATAAACCGAGTTTAAAAAAAGACCCCAAGCGAGCTCCTATCCCAGCTCATAAGCAGGGTTTGGTGGCTAGTATTTTGAAAAAATTAGCTTTAAATTAGTTTTTTAATCTGGTTCTTGAGTAAAAAAAATAAAATTTCCCTCTTGCAAGTTCAACTTTTTTCCCCTAATCTATTTCTATGGATAAACGTCACAGTCGGCGCGTAGAGCGCATGCAAATCTTATTCGCTAGAACTTTTTTGAAGCCAAAAGTTCCGGAAATGGAGCCAATGATTTTGGCTCTTCCTGATCGTATATGGTTTAGTGAGTTGGTCGAAGAGTTGCCCGATATCGATAAGCAACTGACTGTTTATGCTTCAGAGCGGCCGTTGACTGATATTAATAAGGTAGATTTAGCCATTTTGCGCTTAATTGTTTTTGAGAGTCGCACTCAAGATACGCCTAAAAAAGTGTTGGTTGATGAAGCGATTGAATTGGCTAAAGAATTTGGCACCGATAGTTCGCCAAAATTTGTTAATGGGGTGCTGGGTAAAATTCTTTTTTTAAAGAAAACTAAGAAAAGAACTGATAAGAAGGTAAAAAAAGCTAACAATAAAACGAAGAAAAAAGCTGTAAAAACCTCAGAAAGTAAGTGATGACGCTTGATCCCCAATTTTTTTCGCAAATTCAAGATTTATTAGAAACAGTGACGGTCAATAGTCGTCAAGAAATTGTGCCTGAAGCTAGTTTGGAAGAAGATTTGGGCTTAAATTTAGAAGAAGATCTAGTGCGTTTAGTTGCTTTGATTAACCGTCATTTTGAGATTGAGCTAGACATTGAAATAGTGATGCAGGAGTTAAGTGCCGCAGGTGCTACTGTGGCTGAATTAGCCAAACTGATTTACGACGAATATGAATTAGGTTAAAATGGTGTTTGCTTATGTTGCCAGATTTTAAAAATCAAGATTTATTAATCACTGCTCTCACCCACCGTAGCGCGCTCAATGAAAAAGAACAATCAGGGACAAGCGCTAGTGAATCCAATGAACGTTTAGAATTTCTCGGCGATGCAGTTTTGGAACTGGCTAGCAGTATTTTTCTTTATCAAGAACGACCTGCTGATGCTGAAGGAATGTTGACTACTTATCGGAGTGCCCTGGTGCGTACCGAAACTTTAGCTGAATTAGCCAAAGAATTGGGTTTAGATCAGCGTATCTATTTAAGCAAAGGTGAGGAAGCTGGAGGGGGTCGAGATAATCCTGGACTTTTGGCTGATTTGTTGGAAGCGGTAGTTGGGGCTCTTTATTTAGATCAAGGTTTTAGTGCAGTGCAAAGTTTTTTAGACCAAGTGTTGTTCCCCAAATTTAACGGAATTTTAGCTAGCAAAGCCTATCGTGATCAAAAAAGCTTATTACAAGAAGTAGTACAAGCTCGTTCTCTATCGACCCCAGTTTACCGAGTGATTAAAGAAGAAGGCCCAGATCACGACAAAACCTTTACCGTGGAAGTGCTGATTGACAAGCAAGTTTGGGGAGTTGGTAAAGGCAATAGTAAACAACGCGCCCAGCAAGCCAGTGCCAGTATGGCTCTGAAAAAAATTACTGATGATAATTAAAAAGAAAGCATGAAACTCGCCCTTGAGATATTTGCTTTTTTCTAGTAGAATCCTCCGGTATGTTGAAAATTAAATTAGCTCGCTTTGGCAAAAGAAATCAAGCTCATTATCGAATCGTGGTCAACGAAGCTCGCGATAAACGTGACGGCAAATATGTGGCTCTCTTAGGACACTATTCACCCAGTTATCAGCCCAAGATTTTAGAGCTTGACTTGAAGGCTTATGAGGCGTGGTTAGCTAAAGGAGCTCAGCCCACTGAGACAGTTGCCGCACTTTATAAACGTGTTAAATCTGGCAAACTCTTCCCAGAAAAAAAGGCAAAATTATCTAAAAAAGCTCAAGTAAAACTAAAAGAAACTAAAGAAACTAAAGCTTAAAATGAAAAGTTTATTAGAATTTGTTTTACTCAGATTAATTAAATTTCCTGAAGATCTAACAATCAAAAAAGTTGAAGAATTTGGCTACCACAAATACTTAATTCAGTTAAACGAAGAAGATTACGGTCGAGTGATTGGCAAAGGTGCCAAGGTGATTCGCGCTATTCGCAAGTTGGCTCAGGTCAGAGCCATTAAAGAGCAAGTTCGAGTCAGAATTGAATTAGTAGAAGATAAATAATTTTAATTATTTTCAGGTAAAATTTGTTCGTTAATGGGATTTTCTATGGTTTCGCTTGGGTTTTCATCGATAATTTGGCCACTTTCATCAACAGTTTGCCATTCCACTTTGTCCAACTCTGTTTCACTGGCTTGCAACTGAGCCTCTAGTTCTTCGACACTCATGCCTTGTAAACCAAAAAGATTGCCTCGATCATTTCTAATCACTTCTTCTTGAGTGGGTAACTTATTGGGAATTAATTTTTTAATCTCTTCCAGAACAATCAATTGTTCATCCTCTATTGGAGGTAAAGGCTCGGTTAGGGTAACAGCAATTGCTTGAGTAAAATAAAAAGTTTTCAACTTGAGATTAGCGGTAGTTTCTACCCCACTGTCTTCATTAATTTGTTGACTAAGTGAAATATTAGTAATGGTGCTAATTGGAGTCACTTGTTCAATGAGGGTCATAAAATTTTGCACATTAGCCAAAGTGCCTGAAACAGAAAATTCTAAAACTAATTCATCATAGAATTTTTGTCTTCTGGTTCGGGATAAGATGGTGCTGTCAGTAGCAATTTCTCCTGGGGAAAGAGAAAAATTTTTAATTAGAGTTTCACTTTGGACGGCGACACTATTAAGATTATTTAGTAATTCAAGAAGTGGTTTATATGAAGGGAGTACCTCATCAATTTCCGTCATCTTTTTGAATTCACTATCAAAAGCAATGTTTTCCAATTCGTCAACTTTGGTTTGGAATTTGTTTAGCTCTTGATTGCTGCTAGCTAATTCAGCAAAAACCTTTTTAATGGGGCTGATTTGTTTAAGTACCACCATCGTAAAAATAACAAAAACTAAAGCAAAAGATAAAATTGCCAAAACTAACTCTTTGCGAGTGTTCCAAACCAGCTTGTAGTTGATTTCCTCTTTTTCAATTGGCATTTAGTTAAGTTCCTCTATAGCTTGTTCTGCTTCTGTCGCAAGATCTAATAAACCCAGATCTTCAATTGTTTTTAATTGAATAGTTAGTCTTAATTGATAATCACCCTGATCTTCTCTTGATAGCGAACTTTTTTCTACATTTTTATAAACATCTTTAACCAATGGGGAGTCAATAAGAGTCATGCTTTTTTCTAAAAAGAAAACATTTTGGTGGTCTAGCTGCAAATTCAAGCCGCCACTCTCTTCATCGTAAGTCATGCCTGTGATGGTGGCGACACCATCCATTAGATCGGCAAAATAATTCATGGCTGTTTGTTTATCACTTCGAGCGGCATAAATTTCTTCAACCACTTTCAATTTGTTAACAAAAATTAAATAAGACAATTCAACTTGTTCTTTTTCAAGAATAGTTTTTTTCAATTTAACTATAGTTTCTGCCTTGTTTTTTATCTGTAAATTAATAACAAGTTTCAGTCCCATGAATAATATGAGTGCTACTAGCACAACTCCTAAAACTATACTGGATATTTTAAACAGCTTTTTGTCTTTTTCTTGTTGTTTTTGTTTATGTCTTGTTTTAGTAGACAAGAAATTAATTTCAATCATGATAATTTTCTCATTACCAGACCCATGCACACCGTATAATGCAAGTGTTTGTTTTCAGGGATTTGTCCTTTGGCTTCAGCAAAAGGAGCCATTAAGAGAACTTCAGTATTAAGTTGTTGCGATAGATATTGGCTAAAAGCAATCATTTCGGCTGGACCTCCAGACAAAACTACTCTTTTAATTGTTTGTCCAGGGTGCACTTGGCTAAAATAACGGAGTGCCTTTTGAATTTCTACCACTACATTATTAACGATAGGTAGAATCACTTGCACTAATTTACCTTCCAATTGTTCAGGATTTAAACCGCAGGTAATTTTGTATTCTTCAGCCTGTTTTAAATCTAAAGCAAAACTTTGAGCAATGGCATTGCTTAATAGTTGAGAACCGTTTTTGCTACTAAAGACAAAATCAAACATCCCATTAGCGATCACTGCCAAATCAAGATTGCTGGCTCCCATATGCACGATGAGAGTTTCTGGATCATCACTTTTGATATTTAAGGCTCTAATAATTGAGAACATTTGTGTTTCCATGACTGTTGGCTCAATTCCTAAGTTAAGAAAAATATTGTTAAGTTTTTCAACGAAGGATTTACGTGAAGCGACCAACAACACTTTCATTTTGGCATCTGGCAATTTTTTATCTGGGCGGGCTAAAACTTGGTATTCCAGCGACAAATCGTCTTTAGGGATGGGAATATATTGTTCGGCTTGCCAACCAATGGCACTGGCTAATTCGGCATCAGTTAAAACTGGGACTTCAATTACCTTATTGGCAATCACTGACTCGGGTAAACTAAGGCGGACATCACTCGCATCCAGCTTATAATCATTGATAAGATTGGCGATCATTTCACTAAATTGAGTAGTTTCTTGATCACTTTGGGGAATTACTAAATTGAGACTGTTTGGAATATCAACAGCTTGAAGAATATTAATTTGTTTTCCGTTTTTTGCTGACAGAGCTTTGATGGTGTGGGTACCAATGTCTAGGGCAGTAATTGACATATTTATATTTTCTATTTTGTGATAGTGCCTCCGCTAAATAAGGCAAAACTCATAAATCCTGGAGCACTAGGTAAGCTTTTTTTTACCTCGATTGTTTTATTACTAATATCATTTTCACTTTTGGCACGAGATTCAATTAAATATTGGGCTTCAGCAATTAAGCCGGAACCGCCACTAACTTGAATGTCGGCACCAGCTCCAACAGCTTGAATGTATAAACTTGAATCATTAGAGGCAGGAAGGTTTAAAGTATATGCATATTTAAATTCATCGGTGGAAGTTTCAGTAGCGACAATGAAATTCTGGGCGCTATTATAAAGACAATTGTTAGCAGCAACTAGATAATAATAACTCTGATATTCGGTTCCGCTGAGATGCAAAAAAGTTAACAACAAACCAACCTTATGAGTAGGTCCGCAAGTAGTTTTTGACCATTTGATTACAACATTTCCAGCAGCATTATTCAAATCAATTTGTAAACTTTCTCCTTGGTTGAGATAGCCTTCGAAAGTTTGACTAGTAGCAATTGATACTTGGTTATTTGGATCATTAAGAATAAGACCAATATCTAGAATATCATCAACGCCACTTTCAAATTGATAAATTTTATTGAGAGCTTCATCAATCCCAGTTTCAGCA
>JAAZKO010000078.1 GCA_012799795.1 Minisyncoccota bacterium
TTTAAGTAATCAATATCGCTTTATTCCAGAAGAAGAAGTTGAGGAAGAAACAGATTTTGCAGATGATGGATCTGAGCAAAACCCACTCAATTCAGAAGAACAAGCAGAATTTGTTGAATTTGATCAAAAACAGGTTAATTTAATTCAAGCTGGATTTGCTAAGGGCATTGATCAACGGACTGCAATCCTAATTGTTGAACATCCAGAAGCCTATCTTGCTTATTTCATTGAGCAATTTGGTAAAAAAGAAGGCAAAAGAATCATGAAAACTGTGATGAAAGAAGCTCGGTCAATTTTGCAAATTGATTGGGATTCAGCGGATGATTTTGAAGAAATTGGCAAAAAAATAGATTTATATTGTGCTGGTTATGACGAAATGAATGTTGAACATGCTAGAGACTTTATCTATAAGCTCCAAGACTATCGCAAAAAATTAATTGCTATGTATGGTGAAGCTCAGGGCAATCGTATTACTAATCAAGTTAAATCGATTGCCAAAAATATAATTTATCAAGATGAACAACAAGCAGAATCATTATCTTAATTTAATTAGACGTTATTATTACTAATTAGTTTGAGGATTTTTTGAAATAAGCTTCAATTCAATCCTCAGCTCTTTAACAAGCAAACAAGAAAAATTGGGCATTTAGTGACCCAAACAAGATAAATATTATTATTTGTTTTGTTTGGGTCACTAAGTGATTGACCCATAAACTAAATTTTATATCCCACTAGGAGGTGGATGTGAAACACAAACTGTTTTACACCACCTTATTGGTGGTGATGTTGTCCCTCGCCGTAATGGTGGGGCCAGCTTGGGCTGGTGAGACTTGGTTATCAACCCCAGTTGTTGGGGCTGCTAGATGTGGTGTGCCATTTGGTGCGCCTAACCCCATTGGTGGTCAACCTTTCCATAACGCCGTTGATATGGCGTGCGGAATGTATCGGGCTCCAGTGCTCGCAGTAGCATCTGGAGAAGTGGTTTGGGCTAGTCAATGGCCTATTGGTTCAACACCAAACATGGGCCATGGCACAACCGTGGTCATTAAGCATCAGGATGGACTTTATACCTATAGTGCCCACCTTGATGGGGCTAATGTGCAAATTGGCCAAATGGTTGACCAAAATGCTGTGGTGGGTTATGTGGGCAATACTGGTTATGTAGATAAGCAGTATGGTCCCAATTATCACTTGCATTTTGCGGTTAGGAACTCTGGTCCATATGATAGTTATTGTTGGGATTTAAGCTGTTGGCTGAATCCTGACGATTATCTGGGAACAAATCCAGAGATTCCAAATCCACCAAATCCACCAAATCCACCCAATCCCAATCCACCGGAATCAAATTTAATCGCAAAAATCGATCAAATAATTGCGATTATTAGATATGTTCCTGGTTTTACCGATTGGGATGAAAAATGGGAAAAAATAAGGGATTATGTTCCTTATATCCCATGGATATTGGCCGGTATAACACTTTTGATGTTGCTCGGCCTTTTCTGGCTGCTCAAGCCAGTGTTAGGTTGGGTGGCCAACACCAACTGGTGGAGAAAGAGATACAAAAACGCCGAGCTGTTCTGGCTGGCGTTGATTATCAAAATTGTGGGGCAAGGTCATCCTTACTGGGATCAAATTGCTCATTTCACAATTATTGCTTGGGTTTTTAATCTGGGAGAAGAAATAATTGAAAAGCTTTGGCGGCATTTTAATTACGATCCAGATTTAAAAAAAGGTGGTCCAGGGAAGCGAGAATGGCTAAGAAAGATGTTTAATACGATGTTTAACATCGTGATAATTATGTCTTTATTAGCTTATTCATGGGGTTTTTTCTTAATGGATTTAGATTTTCAGGAAATTCTGGATTTCTTAAAATGGTTTGAAGATCCTGATCCTCCTAATCCACCCCAACCTCCTCAACCTCCCGATCCGCCAGATCCTGATCCAGATCCAGATCCTAATCCACCAGATCCACCCAATCCGGGAGAGATCGTCTTTGATTGCAATTTTAATGCAATCAAAGCCGGCTTAGGGCCGGTGCAAGTGGGCTGTGACCAATTTGGTCTACCCACTTTCTCAATAATGTGGTGGAATGGTCAAAGATTTGACTTCAGGATTCCACCAGAAATTTGGGCAGCGGCTTTAACCGCTGGCGACACCCCAGAGCAAGTACTTGGAATAATTGCTACTGCTAGCTCAGAGAGCACCGGGTTTAGCAATTATCAACAAGAAAACGAATGCGGGGCTTTAGGTGTTTGGCAGTTTTTGCCAGCTACCTACAGTCACTGGGCTGAGCCAGGATATGAGGACCCTTCGTACCGCACCAATATTCCCATTGCGGCGAAAGCAGTGGGGAACATGATGGAGGGTGGTATGAGAGAAATCTATCTCATGGAAAAAGGCGAATTTACCTCCTGCTTTATGGGAGGGAGTGGGTGTTGGACTTGGAATCAACACTCGGCGCAAGCCGATTACGCCTACCGCATACTTTTTGCTCTAAAAGTTGCGGCTGGGTTAGAATAAGATTTGTTTGCTTATAACGTAAGGGCCCCTCTGGATTTATCCAGAGGGGCCTAACAAAATTCAGTTTAATTTAACACAAAACTTTCATTTTTTAAATTTTATTTTTTTATTAACTCATTTTATCTCGTTCAACATTTGTTTAACCCTTTACTATTTATGGAAATAATAGATATTAAATAGACTAGTTTTATCTTTTAACTCTTGCTTTGTTATTTTTTTATTGCTTTAATAGAGCTTGTTACCTTGTATAAATCATTTGTTTATGAAAATATCCTGCCCAAGATTTAAAGTAAATAAATTTCTTATTTTATTTTTATTACTCCCCTTAATTTTAGCTACTTGGCTGATTACTAATAGTTTAGTTAAAGCCTCAGTCACTTCAACTGCTCCAGTAGCTAATTTTCCCCAAGTTGATGGAGCAGTTTTTGCTACAGCAGTGAGTGACGATGGTAAAACCTTATATATTGGAGGTGATTTTGATCATGTATATGTAGAAGATGTCGAAGGTGGAGTTGAGCGCCACAATCTTGTTGCCATTGATTTAGAAACCATGCTTGTAACTGATTGGAATCCTAGTCCTAATAATACTGTTTTTGATATCGAAATAGATGGAGATTATGTGCTAATTGGTGGTGGTTTTTATTATAACGTTGGTGAAGAAAAAATTAGTCAATTTGCTAAACTTCATCAAGATACTGGTCTAGTTGATGAAACTTGCACACCAAGTGTCATAAGAACTAGAGATTTTGAGATTTGTACAATATACGATATTGAGCTTACAAGCGACTATATCTATCTTGGCGGAGATTTTGATCAAATTGATGATTATGTCAATGATGTACAAACTGTATATGGTCTAGCCAGACTTAATAGAGACGATTGTACTTTGGATACCGAATGGCTTCCTGAACCTGATGGAACTGTACAAGCTGTTGAAGCTGTTGGCAATGATGTGCTGATCGGTGGAAGTTTTAATTTTGTCAATGACATTATCACTGGAGGACTAGTTAAAATTGATGGAGCAGATGATTCAATTGGTAATTTAATAACAACATGCAATCCAGGAGTTTTTTCTGATGAAGGAGAGATGATCTTTACCGTTTATGATATCGAATCTACTAACGATCACATTTATCTAGGTGGTGGTTTTAATCAAGTTCATTTAAAATCAAGAAATGGTTTAGCCAGACTGAATAATAACAGCACTTGCTCGCTAGATGAAAACTGGAATCCTAATCCAAACGGCACTGTTTATAGTATTACTGTTGATGAAACAGATAACAGTGTTTATGTCGGTGGTTCTTTTGATAGCATTGGCAGTCAAGATGCTAGTGAATTTGCTAAATTAGATATTAATAGTGGTTTAACTGATGTTAATTGGAATCCGCAGATTTTGAGAGAAGAAGAGATAATAGCGCCTTGCACAGTCTATTCGAGCCTCATTACCGACAACTATCTAATTGTTGGTGGTCACTTTAATCGAGTAGGAGCTGAAACAATTAGCGCTCTCGCCGCCTTCCCTTATGAGTTGCCTCCAAGTCCCACTTACACCCCCACTCCCGCTCCTGAATTAGCAACAGCTAATCAATCTACAAAAACTTCAAGTTCTTCTAAATCATCCAAAGCTGAATATATCCAAATCCCTGGCGCTACTAAAGACTTATTTACTAATACCATTGTGGTTCACCCCATTAAAGACTCAAATACTAAGGGGCAGCGGGTCCTATCTATTATCTTTCCTGAAACTTTTAATTTTAATGCCTATCTGTCAGCCAATCATACTACTGTCAGCCACTTGGCTAGTATAAGAGCAACTCTAAAAGAGACTAGTCATGCGGCCACTAATCCTGGTAACCTACTAATTGCTGGTTGGTCAGGTGGAGAACTAATGGGTTTTAGAGAAAGTAACACTATTTATTGGCAAGTAGGTGGAGTTCAGCAATTATTTTATAAAGCCTATCCAGCAGTTGATAAAGATGCACCTATGATTATTCCAGAATTACAAAAAAAAGAATCAATCATTGCTTTAAAGTACACCGACTCCAACCTTATTCCGCCCGGAGAACCTGATACTAAATTTAATGAGACAACTCTCAGACTAGCTCATTCCATGGATGGTATTAACTGGCAAATTATTCCATCTTCAGTAGTTGATACAGTTAATAAAACAGTTGCAGCACTAGCTAAAGTTGCTGGTTATTACACTATTGTGGGGCGGTATTAGAGCTTAGGATTTTTTTTATTGTTACTGCTTTTAATTACATATTCTTGAATATGTCATTAGTGTTTTTTAATCAACTATTTTAAATATTTTATTTTTTACTTTAAGCCCTTTGATTAAAATTATTTTATTTTTTTTTATTTTTAAAAATTTAGCTAATGCTTTGATCACTGCTTGGTTGGCCTTTCCTTCTAAGGCTGGTTCTCTGACGTAAACATATATTACATCATCCCTATTTTCTATTTTAGGATTTTTTGATTTTGCATGTACTTGTACTGAAATATACATAGCTAATAAAAAGCTTGTTTCTAGTATTTATTTTTTTGCTTTAATTTGACGCGCTTCAATTTTTGTAAGAGTGTAGATGATGCGATCGTGCAAATTAATGTTTTTAATTCTAGCAAAGCGCAAAATTGTGACCAACAAATCACCTAGCTCTTGCTCATAAGATTCATCTGTTTGAGCTGCAATATTGGTTTTTTTCCGTCCATGTTCAGCTAAATAAGCGCGTGACATTTCACCCAGTTCTTCAAGCAAGCTTAAAATCATGATTGAACCAAATTCTTTTGAATAACGCTTGCCCTTATCAATTTTATCTAGAATTTTAAAATATTCCCCAAAGGGAGTGTCGTGATAGGGTTGGTTTTTATTTTTTTGTTTTTTCATAATTATTTTATTTAAATTATATTTTTTAAACTAAAGGGACAAAAGCGACTAGGCCAAAACTTTCTTGTTTAAATGCTGTTTTTTCTTTTGTTAATCTTACTAATTCTTGGCCTCTTTGAGTGATAAGGGGCAAGATTATTTTACCAGAAATTTTAATTTGTTTTTTCCAGCTAAGAGGAATTGTTGAGCTAGCTGCTGCTGATATAATTAAATCGAAGGGAGCCTCCTCCTTAAAGCCCAATTGACCATCGCCATAAATTACTTCCACGTTTTTATAACTTAGTTTTTGAAGTTTTATTTTTGCTTGTTTGGCTAAATCTTCAATAATCTCTATAGTAAATACTTGTTTGGCTAAAAGACTAAGAATTGCTGCTTGATATCCAGAACCAGCGCCAACATCTAACACTCTTTCTGAGCCGGTCAATTCAGCTAATTGGCACATTTTAGCTACCACATAGGGTTGGGAAATGCTTTGTCCTTGACCAATAGCTAGGGGATTATCCGTATAAGCATAGCGTTGCAAATCTTGCTTGATAAATTTTTCTCTAGGGACTTGTTTAAAAGTTTCTAGGACACGTTGATCAGAGATGTCTCTGGCTTGCAATTGATTGATAAGCATAGCTTCTCTTTGTTTTTTGAACTTGTTTAACATATGCCAGTTAATCCACTTCATCTTATCACGAAGCAAAAAAAACAATTTGAGTGTTTAGAGGGGCTAAACTAAAATTTAAATTTTTATTTTCTGATTTTAAATAAGAATAGTGATTATTATTTAATTGATAAGTACTGATGGCTTGGTAATTAGCCTGTTGAAGAATTTGTATGTGACCATGATCTCTACCCATATTAATGAAAATTAGAGCTTTTATTTCTTGATCATTAGATATGACCTCTAGTGTTATTAAATTTTTTGCTTGTTGATTTAGTTGAGCCATTGACCATTGACCCTCGCGAAACAGCTTTGATTGTTTCAGTTGTAATAAATTTTGGTAATAATTTTTTAATTGGATATCACTTTTTTCTTGAGGAGAGCGATTAATTTGCATTGGAGGGCTAATAGTTTTACCTTCGTCTTGGCCTTGATTGATTAATAACATAGTGTTGGGTAAAAAACTAATCAATGCAGCTGCAGCTTGAGAAAATTCCTTACCCATACTTTTAATCGCTCTTTCCTCATCATGGTTTTCCAAGTAAACAGTATCTTTGCAGGTTCTTTGATTTTTAGCACAATATAGTAGGTGCTTAATGTGTTCTTTTAAATGATGACTACTTTCTCCTTTAGCGACTCTTAATAAATGCTTGTAAAGTTCGTCTAGATAAATATAGTCAAAATTTTTTGCCAACAGGTCCTTTTCCCAATAGGCTTCAGCCATAAAATCAAAAGATTTACCCAGCGACATGGCTTTTGCTTTAGCTTGAGGAATTGCTTTTTGCCAAAAAGGATGTTGACTAACGTATTCCTTTTCCTCATTGTTAAGAGTCCAGCCCCAGGTTCGCAGAAAAGTAGAGGGATTAAGTAACATGGCCATGTCACATCTTAAGCCATCTACGTGGTCAACCAATGACAATAATTGTTCAGTCATGGCTTGATGAACGTCTTCTCGACCATAATTAAGTTGTAGGGTGTCAGACCATTCTGGGTAATTTGGATCTTTGCCATGGGCTAAATAATGAGTTTGACCTCGATTATTATCAATGACTTGATAAAAATCTGGGCGAGCTAAATATTGTCCTTTACTAGCTTGAATAAAATATTCTGGATGTTCAACTGCCCAAGGGTGATCGACGGCAGTATGATTTGGCACAAAATCTATATAAACTTTTTTGTCTGCACGATGTAATTTTTCAACCATTCCATCCCAAACTTGCCAGTTTTCTACCAAACGGGGGTTGGGCAAATAATTAGCAACGGCAAAAGGACTAGCCACCACATCTTTTTCAGGATTAATGTTCGGAAGGGCATAGGTGTACTGATGAGTATATTTTTTAGCATGACTAGCACTGAATTGGCTAGGTAAATAGATACCCATAAACCAAAAAATATCATAATTGGCTAATTTATCTGTCCAAGCTTCGTCGGGGATAGTGTCGAGAGTGATAACTTGTTGATATCTTTGGCTTAATTCACTTAACCATAATCTGGTGTTAATTAAATTTAGACTTATTTGTTGATCTTTTCTAGGACTAGCTTGTAAATAATATACAAGTCGTTGATCAAATATTTCGGGGGAAATTAGTTTTTTTTCTGAGACCTCATTAGCTAAAAATTCTTTGCTCATTATTGATATATTTATAAAGAAATAAATTTTGGGACTTTTTCAATTTAACATTCTTCAACAGGCTTGTAAATCTTTAACATCCCCTTTCTGATTTAAGAAAAAAATAATGACTAATTTTCAGAAGTTAATAAACAGATGCAGTCTATTTTTTGGTCTTTACTTTTGCTATACTGATATTATGAAAAATATTAATCCTGCCCCTCCCCAAAATAATTTTAATGAAACCCTTAATTTCAATGCACAAGCAACCATCGACACTACTCCTCAACCCCCTACGCCAAGCATTCAGCCCCCGGTACTTAATAATCAAGCTCCCCTAACTAAGGAAGAACCAATTATTAATAAAAAAAGAGATTCGGCTGGTGATTCTAATAAATTATGGATAATTTTATTAGTGTTTTTAGCGATGATTGTTGGTTTTTGGATTGGCTATTTTACTCACGAATATTTTTATCAGAGTACTGTTAATCAAGAAAATTTAACGGGTGAAGCTAATCAACTACCCCCGGCAGTTCAGTCAGTTGTAGAGCCAGTTGACGAATCCATGGTGCAGCCAAGCGCAGTAGAGAAAGAATACATTATTTTTAAGGATGAAGAAAGTTATGTAAATGATGGTTTAAATTTCACTTCGCAAGAACAGTGTGTAGAAGATGAAATTGCTGTCTTAACTAGCATCGAAGACGATTATGTGACTATTCAAATTAACCAGTGGACTTTTCAAGAAGATTCTGCTGAATATCTAGCAGAAAAAATTGACTTTCAAGTTAAAGATCAAGAGTGTCTTGCTGTTAGGCCAATTTGTCCCAACGTGTTTATTGATCGCTGTTTTTCTTTAGAGAATATTGATGGGGTGTATCACCTTGATTATGAATTTAGAGAAGAGGGTGAAATGCCTCAAAGTCCTGATCTAGAACCAGAGCTCTAACTCACATTGTTGTAGTTAATTATGTCAAAAAAGAAATCTAGTTTAATTATTGCTATTATTTTTTCTTTAATTGTGGGTTTGAGTGCAGGTTTGTTGATTAGTCATTATCGCGATCGACTTCCCTTTATTAACGACCTAATTAATAAACAGTCAGCTCAAGAAAAAAGTGAGAATACTTATTTAGCTTTTTTAAAAGAAATTCGAGAGATAATTTTTGAAAACTATTGGGACAAAGTAAATGAAACACAATTTATTAAATTGCATGTTTTAGCTATTGAAAAATTAACCGGAACCACTTTAGGTGATGGGATAGAAAACTATGAAGATTTAGATCAAAA
>JAAZKO010000079.1 GCA_012799795.1 Minisyncoccota bacterium
ACTAAATTAAATCCCACTAAAAAAGCTCACGAATTTGCTATTAGTGATTTTCACCAACTCAATGGCCAATTTTTGGATGAGAATAGTTTGATTGAGAAAAATATCAAAAAATTAGTCGATAAACTGGAGGCAGGCAGCTATCAGCTGATTCTTCCTGATTTTTTGTTTACTAATACCACGGTTAATGTTTCAGTTGAAACTGAAGAAGAAGTCAAAGATTATTTAAAAGATCATTTGCTGCCAGACCTAAAAATTAATGCAGAAGATTTTTATTTAGACACGACTGTGTTGAGTAATTACGGTGGAGCGTTTAAGGTGCAATTAACAGCTTTAGAAAAAGGAATTATTTTACCTTTGGTTAGAGCTTTAAAAGATAATAAAGATATTATTATCAAGGCTATTGCTCCATTAAGTTTTAGTGTCAAATCACTCATTAGCTTAGAACCCTCAGTATCAATTTTGCAAATAAATCGAGAGCTTTTCTTAGCTCAACACTATATTGGGGTTGATCAATGTTTTAATACCTCGATTGATAATGCCGGTGATTTTGCAGAAACAGTTAAAACACTAAAAGGCGTTGAGCCGAGTTTACAAACCCTGTATTTAGTCTCTGATACCTTGGTAGATAATAAAATTAAAGAGGTGTTGGCTGAAACTTTACCAGTTCAGCAATTAGCCGAACCCTCTGCAGAAGGAGATAAAATCCCTTCTTATATCAAAAAAATTATTGAAGCAAGCGCTAAAACTTTTTCCGTACCAGACTATTTATTGCCTCAATTTGCCATTGATCAAGACTACAATAAAGAATTGGACACTAAGCAAGAAGATAGTGAAGATGAAATAAATGAATCATTAGTAAATATCGCTAAACCAGCCATAGTTGGTGAAGCAATAGTAAAAAAAGCTAAACTAGAAAGTGAGGATGATATGGAAGATCAAGAGCAAAAAGATAAAGAAGGGGCTGAGAAAGAGGGCGAAGAAAGCAAAGAAGTTTTGCCAGCACCTCAGAAAATTGATTTGAAAGAAGTCAACCAAACATCTAGCGAAGAAGAGGAACTCGATCAAAAATCTGATCAAAACACAAAAGAAACAGAAAAAAAGACAGAGTCAAAGACAGTTGTTAAGGAATTTGTTGAAAAAAAGACAGATAAAAAAGAAGATTTAGGAGAAATTGATTTAGCCCAATTTACCAATTTGGCCGTTGATCCATCAGTTTTAACAAAAATGGATGTAAAAAAACCTAGCGACAAGGAGCCCGATATGTCTATTATTAAACCAGTTATTAAGAATTCTTCAGAGGGCAGTGGGGTGTTGAAGATGATTATGATTGCGCTATTGAGTTTTGTGGTCACAGTGGCCTTGGGAGTTGGCATTGGTTATGCCGTTTTACAGTTAACTAATAAACAAACACCTGAACTTAATTTAAGTGATGAAGTGACTGATGTATTGGAAGAACCTCAAGTTACTCCTGAGCCAGAGTTAGTGGAGATTAATAAAGAAGATTACCAATTATTAGTAGTGAATGCTACCACTAAGGCTGGTTATGCAGGAATTGTTGCCAATGACTTAGAAGAAGCTGGTTTTGAAGATGTTGTGGCTAGAAATGCCAAAGGTGAGTATGAAGAAGGCTTTTACTTATTGCTAAGCGATCTAGGCGAAGAACAAGAAGCCAGCAATCAAGCCCTACTAAAAGAAATTCAAGAAATTACTAAAGCTGATTGGCAACTATCAGATAAAATTGAGATAGAAGATGTTGACGCTAGTTTTGGAGCTGTTTTAGTTTTAGCTAAATAAGCTTGATCAAAAAATGAGTTCGAGGACTTGCAAAGAATAAAAAAAACTTTATACTTGTGGCCTATTATGTTAAAACAAATCAAAGACAATCAAGACAAAATCATTTTAACCGAAGAAGGTTTGGCCGATTTAAATGCTGAATTGAAAGATCTCAAAGAGGTGCAAATGCCAAAAGTGGTGGCTAGGATTGCCAACGCTCGAGATCAGGGTGATTTGAGTGAGAACTCAGATTATCATTCAGCCTTAGATGAGCAAGCCATGTTAAATGCTCGTATTGATCAAATTGAAAATATAATTGATAAATCTAAGGTGGTTAAAGAACAGTCGGGTCACTTAATTACTTTAGGTTCAAAAGTTAAATTAAAATCAATGAATACTAAGAAAACCCTTGTTTATTCTCTGGTTGGGCAATATGAGTCTGACCCTCAAGAAGGAAAGATCTCTATTGAGTCGCCAGTAGGAAAATCCCTTTTAGGAAAGAAAAAAGGTGATAAAGCTGTGGTGGAAACACCGGCGGGAAAAATAGAATATTTAATTTTAGATGTGAGTTAAAAAATTAGAAATAAGATTAATCAACCCCGCCAAGAGCGGGGTTTTTAGTCTAGATAAAGCCAGATATTCAAGCTAAAATATGAAGGATTTATGAAAGATCAAAATAATACTGAACAGTCGAAGCATTTTTTAGATCAACTTGTTAATGAAATTTTGCTTTGGCAAAAAAAAGAAGCTACTGAAAAACTTCATGTTGATGATATGAAAACTCCGTCTGGTAGAGTGCATACTGGAGCGCTCAGAGGCGTTTTGTTACACGATTTTATTGCCAAAATCCTTCAAGAACATTTGTCTAAACAAGGGCAGGAGTCCCTAGCTAAAAGCCTAGTTAACACCTATGTTTTTAACGACATGGATCCGATGGATGGTCTGCCAAAATATTTAGATGAAAAATTATATTTAGAACACATGGGCAAACCTCTTTATCAAATCCCTGCCCCAGCGCTTGATCAGTGTGGTATTGATTTATCAAAAATTACTAATCAAGAAAGAGAAGACTTATTAAAAGCTAATAATTTTGCCGAATTCTATGCCCTAGATTTTATTCATGCTTTTCGTAAATTGGGTTGCAGTCAAGAAATAATTTGGAGTCATGATTTGTATGAAAGTGGTCAAATGGATGAAGTTATCCGTTTATCACTTGATAAGGTTGCTTTATTTAAAAAAATTTATAAAGAAGTAGCTGAATATGATTTGCCAGAAAATTGGTATCCATTTCAAGTTATTTGTCCAAAATGTGGCAAAATTGGAACTACTCTGGTTACTGATTGGGATGGAAAGGAAGTGAGCTTTATTTGTCAAGATGATTTAGTAAATTGGGCTAAAGGCTGTGCTTATCAGGGTAAAATTAGTCCTTTTGCCGGTAACGGAAAGTTGCTGTGGAAAGTGGATTGGCCAGCGCATTGGCGAACATTGGGTGTAAATATTGAAGGTGCTGGTAAAGATCATACTAGTGCTGGTGGTTCTCGAGATATGGCTAATGCCATTTGCCAAGAGGTTTTTAATCTTAAAATACCTTTTAATATTCCTTATGAGTGGATTTTAATTCGTGGCAGTAAAATGAGTTCTAGTAAGGGAGTTGGTACTTCTGCACGAGAATTTACTGCTCTCTTTCCAGCAAATGTTGGGCGTTTCTTATTTGCAAACAAGCACTACGGTCAGGTAATCGATTTTGATCCAAGAAGTATGGCAATTCCTGATTTATTTGATGATTATGACCAGGCAGCTCGAATTTACTGGAAAGAAGAAGAAGGAGATCAGCGTTTAGCTAGAGCCTTTGTTTTATCGCAAGTTGGAGAAGAGATTCCTCAAGCTCATTTTTTGGCTCGTTTTCGTGATTTAGCCCTATGGGTACAATATCCCGAGAAGGATGTTTTTGAGGAGGCCAGTAAAGCTAAAGGATCGGCTTTAAGTGATTTAGAAAAATCGCTAATCAAAGAACGATTAAATTATGTTGAGCTATGGTTGGCTAAATATGCGCCTGAGGAATTCCAATGGCGAGCTAGAAAGGACTTGCCCGCCCTTGCTAAAGAACTTAGTAAAGAGCAGCAATTATTTTTATTAGAGCTTGAAAATTTATTACTTAGTAAACAGTGGCAAGCAGAAGATTTGCAGCAAGCTATTTTTGCTTTGGCTAAGTCCAGTGTTGGTCCTAAACTAGCTTTTAGTGCAATTTATACAGCTTTTTTAGCTAAAAAATCAGGGCCAAGAGCGGCGTGGTTTTTATTAAGTATTGATCCAAAATTACGGCAAAAAAGAATTGAAGAAATTAAAAATTTAAATTAATTATCTAAATAAGGAATTATGCTTGGTATCAATTTTATTCGTCAACACCCACAAGAAGTTAAAGAAGCCTGCTTAAACAAACAACTAGATAGTTCAGTAGTTGAGCAATTGTTGTCTGTCGATGAAAAAAGACGAGCCTTACAACTTAAAGTTGATGAGTGGCGACAGCAAAGCAATCAAAATACTCAAAAAATAAAAGAAGAAATGTCACAAAGCAAAGAGGTGAGTCAAGAATTAGTTAAAAAGGGAAAAGAGATTAAAGAAGAGTTAAAAAAGATAGAGCCTGAGTTGAGTGAGTTAGAAAAAAAATTTACAGAATTAATGTTGGCTATTCCCAATATTCCTAGCGATGATTCACCCATTGGTCGTGATGAAAACTTCAACAAAGTGCTTAGAGAAGAAGGTAAAATTCCAGAGTTTGATTTTCCAGTTTTAGATCACCAAGAATTAATGGAAAAGTTAGATTGGCTGGATACAAAGCGAGCAGTAAAGATTGCTGGATTTAGGGCCTTTTTCTTGAAAAATGAGGGTTTACGCTTGGAAAGAGCTTTGTTGAGCTACGCCTTAGATTCAATGATTGAGCACGGATTTGAAATTATGTCAGTGCCAACTCTGGTTAAGCCAGAGACAATGATTGGCACAGGATTTTTCCCCTGGGGCAAAGAAGATCATTATTACACTCAGGATGGACAAATTTTAGCTGGTACAGCTGAAGTAGCTCTCACCTCTTATTATCAAAATGAATTGTTAAGAGAAAAAGATTTGCCAATTAAGCTTTGTGGTATTTCTCCTTGTTACCGTCGAGAAATTGGTACGCACGGCAAAGATACCAAGGGAATTATTCGAGTTCATCAATTCAATAAAGTTGAACAGGTGGTATTGACTGTTGCCGATGAAGAAGAAACTAGAAATTGGCATGAAAAAACATTAAAGTATTCTGAAAAATTACTGCAAGACCTAGCTCTTCCCTACCAAGTTGTAGCCATGTGCACTGGTGACATGGGAGCTGGGCAGCGTAAAAAATATGACCTTGAAACTTGGTTTCCTAGCCAAAAAAAATATCGAGAAACTCATA
>JAAZKO010000080.1 GCA_012799795.1 Minisyncoccota bacterium
ATTTATATATTGCTCAAGGTAAATATCAAGCTGATTTTAATAAAATTAGTGAAGATTGTGATTGTCCAATTTGTCAAAATAAACAGATAAATAGAGCTTATTTACATCATCTTTTTAAAGTTAAAGATAGTAGCGCTTGGCGACTAGCTACGTTACATAATCTGCGAACTTTTCAGCTTTTGATTGAAGCTTTGAGAAAATAAAATTAACTAAGAAAATAAAACTAAGTTAAAAAAATAAAGAATAAGTTCTAAAATTTTGTAATCAATTTTTTGTAGACTTTTTTGTCATAAAACTTTATTAGACTTGGGTGGTGGATAAAAACAAAAACTTAAAAGTTGGCAAGAATAATAAATTTTCTTTAAGCTATCGTCCCAGAGAAAAATTATACTACTCTGGAAAAAACAGTCTTAGTAACGTTGAATTACTAGCTATCATTTTAAACAGTGGCTACAAAAACTTACCAGTTTTAAGTTTGGCTAAAAATATTTTAAAAAAAATCCCACTTAACAAATGGCACGAAATTTTTCTACTCAAAAATCCCCAACAAGAACAGCAATTACTTGGAGATTTACAAAGCATTAGCGGTCTGGGTTTTGCTCAAGCTAGTAAAATCATTGCTGCCATTGAACTGGGTCGGCGCAGTCTCCAGGAAGCAAAAAGTCATCCTCTACACTCCCCTCAAGAGGTTTATAATTATTGCAGCGATTTAAAAAATAAAAAACAAGAATATTGTTTGGCTTTTTTTCTCAATGGTCAGCAAGAATTATTACTCAAAAAAATCATCACTATTGGTGGCTTAAATTTCAATTATCTAGAAGGTCGAGAAATTTTTGAAATTGCCTTTCAACTTCAAGCTAGTAATCTGATTTTGGCACACAATCATCCTTCTGGAAACTTGGAGCCTTCCCTCAATGATCTGCAAGTAAGCAAAAAATTAGCCGAACTAGCCGAGGCGATGGGCATTAATTTAATTGACCACTTAATCGTCTCTAGTCAAGGATTCTTATCAATTAGAGAAAAATGTGGAGAATTAAAAAATCTCGATTGCCAATTTTAAAAAATTGAAGAATTCAAGTTTTCTATTCTATATCTTCCTGATCGACAACTGCTCATCTTCCAAATCTAACAGCTCATAACCCTGTTCTTTCAACTGCTCTCGTAATTGATCGGCTTCCGTAAAATCTTGATCTCGACGCGCTTGTTGGCGTTTTTTAATTAAGTCCTGAATTAAACTGGGCAAATCTGTCAATTGCAAAACCTCCTGTTTTAAACCTAAATTCTGAGCAAAATCTTGATCAATTATTTTTTTATCTAAAGATTTTTGTAAAGATTTTAATAAACTCTCTTCAGTCAGACCTGCCAAACCCAAGCCTAAAACTTGATCAAACTCCATAATTAAGCGATATAAAACATCGCTGTCTAGATCACTAGCCATTAGTTCCCAAACAATTGTTAAGGCTTCATTAGTTTTCAAATCATTTTCTACACTAGTAAAAAAATCTTGATGAAGTTGCATCGCCCCTGGAAAATCACTCAATTCTAATTCGCTATTGCGCTTACTCGTTCTTAAATTTAAGACAAAACGAGCTAACTTTAAATAAGCTTTTTGCGCAGCTTGTAAACTATCCCAAGTGAAATTTTGTTCACTACGATAATGACTCATTAGAAATAACAACCGTAGGGCTTTGGGTGAAAAAGCTCTTTCAATAACATCATCAATAGTATAAAAATTATTGAGTGACTTGCTCATTTTTTTACCTTCAACAAATAAGTGATTGTGATGCACCCAATAACGACTGAATGGCTTTTTACCAGTTACTGCCTCAGTCTGAGCAATTTCATTGCTATGATGAATGTTAATGTGATCAATCCCTCCCGTGTGGATATCAATTTGTTCACCCAGATGTTCTAGCGCCATCGCACTACATTCAATATGCCAACCGGGGAAGCTACGTTCACACCAAGGACTGGGCCAAACCATCTGTCGATTTTCCCCAGGTCTTTCAAGCTTCCACAACGCAAAATCAGTGGGATTTTTTCGACCAACTACTTTATCTACTCGCTCACCTTCGCGCTGAGCCATTAAAACTTGCTTAGCCAAATCAGGATCTTGATTAATTAATTTGCCATAATCATCAATTTTGCTAGTATCAAAATAGACACCATCACCTTCTATTAAATAAGTTAAACCTTTTTTCTCAAGCGCTAAAACCATTTCTAACTGAGCATGAATGTGATCACTGGCTCGACAACTAAGACTGGGACGCAACACTCCAAGCAAATCCATACTGTAGAAAAAATAGTCTTCAAAACGTCGTGCCAAAGCTTCTGCATCAGTGCCGTATTTCTTAGCCTCCTTCTCCAATTTATCCTCACCGACATCATCATCACTTACCAAATGTCCTACATCAGTTACATTTTGCACATGTTTCACTTCATAGCCTGCATGTCGCAAAGTTCGCACTAAAAGATCATCCAAAACATATTTACGTAAATGGCCCAAATGGGTGTAGTCATAAACAGTGGGACCACAAGCATAAAGTTTGACAAAATTATCTTCCAGTGTTTGAAATTCTTCAACTGATCTCGAAGCAGTGTTATAAAGTTTCATGCCTAGTTTATTCTAGCATTAAAGCTTATTCTGCTCCACCAAGGGTGCTGCGCTGACGCTGCATCATTGTTTGAGCTTTTTGCTTATTGCCCATTCCTCCAAAACCACGAAAGCCAGTTTGTCGACCTCTAGGAATCGGTAATTCTTGAGCTTTTTGCTCTTCTAGCTCTTGTTTTTGTTTTTCTTGAGCTTCTTCTTCCTGGCGCTTTTTGGCTAGATTTTCTTTATAGATTTGTTCAGCTACGGCCTGTTCTTCTTGAGTAAGTTTTTGCCAACGAGCAGCAACTTTTTTTTGTTTTTCTTGCTCTTCTGGGGTTTTTGGCCGAATGTTTAATAAGTTAATAATGTTAAACATTGATTCTAAAGTATCTCTGGCTGGCCATTTAATGAGCTCTTGTACTAAACTCGCTACTGGACGGGGTTGGGTGGCTGCTTTCTCTGGAGTTTGCGCCAAAGCGCTTTTTCCGGCACCCTGTTGAGCGGCCGCCTCTTGCAACGCCCTTTGTTGACCCAAAACACTACTTTGCTGAGCTAATTGCTTATTTTGACCACCGGATGTGGCGG
>JAAZKO010000081.1 GCA_012799795.1 Minisyncoccota bacterium
TCTTTACTTTTAAGATATTTTAAAAGCAATTCTTTAATTTTGCTTAATTTAAGCTTATTGTTTTGCTTTGTTTCAGCAAAATTAGTTAAATACAGAATTTCGCTTATGTAAAAGTTTGACATTTTATGGCATTATAAAAGGAGTAAGCGATTATGTTAACTGCCCAAAACAATCAGCCAGATGAAGTGGGTCAGGGTCAGCCTGTGGCTGAACCAAATGATTCACAAGAGTTAGAGCAAAACCAGACAGAAAATGGCAATGTAGAAATTGATGTTGATTTACAAAAAACCATTAATCAAATTACTCAAGATTTAGAAGTTAAACCTTCTACAGCACCAGCCATTGAAGTTCCTAGATTGGATCCAGTTAGTGTTAGTGTTGATCAGACTGCAGCTCAAGATAGTATCGCTGCAAATAGCCCAGTAGCAAGCTCAGATGATTTGGGGATTGCTGAAGCAGTTTTCTCTCAACCGCTTCCGCAAGTTATTCAAACTGATATTGTTGAAGAAACAAGTCAAGAAATAGCTCAGGAAACAACAGAGCTGGCCGAGCAAGTGCCAATGCTCGTTGAGCCGATCAGCCAGCCAGCAAATTCTGGTTTTAACGTGGCAGTCACCAATTCTTTTTTTGATATATTAGTTAATAATGGGATTGTTTCTCCCAAACAAGCTGAAGAGCTGCGTCAAGAAAACTTAAGCACTGGTCAAAGTTATGAAGAGCTGGTTTTAAATAAACAGTTAGCGACAGAAAGTGACGTCGTTCAAGCTAAAGCAGAATTCAGTAATCTTCCCTACATTAAATTGTCAGCTATTGGAGTTGATCCAGAAGCGCTGACTTTGATTGATGAAGGAATTGCCAAGCGTTATCAAGCTTTGCCTTTTGGTGTTGATAAAGACAAAAAAAGCTTAAAAATTGCCATGATTAACCCCCTTGATTTGGCAGCAATTGAATTTTTAAAGCAAAAAACTGGTTTTAATATTGAAGCACATTATGGTGAAGGCAGTGAAATTATTAGAATGATTGACGAACATTATGCTCAAAGTTTGTCTAGCGAGGTGACAGAGGCCCTAAAAAGCACTAGTCAGCAAGTTGATGAAGATTCAGCTGTGCAATTGGATCAGCAAGCTGGGGCAATTTTACGAGATGCGCCAATTAGTCGCATTGTAGAAAACATTTTAGATTTTGCAATGAAATCACAAGCTTCTGATGTACACATTGAACCTCAGATTAATCGTACTCGAGTTCGTTATCGTATTGATGGTATTTTGGCTGAAAAATTAATTTTGCCATTGAATGTGCATGAGGCAGTAGTGTCTCGTATTAAAATCATGGCAAATTTAAAAATTGATGAAAAAAGATTGCCTCAGGATGGGCGTTTTAATTATAAAGCCAACAATGCTGAGGTAGATTTGCGTACTTCTACTTTGCCAACAGTGCATGGTGAAAAAGTGGTGATGCGTTTGTTGCAAAAAGATATGGCCGTTCCTTCTTTGGAAGATTTGGGCATGACGGGCTTGGGTTTGCAGAGAGTTAAAGAAGCAATCAAGGTGCCTTATGGCATTATTTTAATCACTGGTCCAACTGGTTCTGGTAAAACTACCACTCTTTATTCAATTCTAAATATGATTAATAAAATTGGGGTCAACATTATGACTTTGGAAGATCCAGTTGAATACCAAATTCAAGGGGTAAGTCAGGTGCAAACCAACCCTAAAGCGGGTTTAACTTTTGCTTCAGGACTTCGTTCTTTTTTGCGTCAGGATCCAGATATTATTATGGTTGGAGAAATTCGTGACAATGAAACTGCCGATTTAGCACTGCAAGCTTCTTTGACCGGTCACTTGGTTTTCTCTACACTACATACTAATAGTGCCACCGGAGCTCTTCCTCGCTTATTAGATATGGATGCCGAGCCATTTTTATTAGCTTCATCTATTACTCTAGCTATAGGACAGCGAGTGGTTAGAAAAATTAATGAAAAGTATAAAGAGGAATATAAACCAGAACCGGTAGTAATTGAAAACATTAAAAAAGCTTTAGGTGTGCATTTTGATCGCTGGTGCAAGGAAAAAGGAAAAAAACCCGATCAAATCACTCTTTTTCGTGCGAGTTCTAAGCGACCGGCTACTGAACCAGAATACAAAGGACGTATTGGTATTTTTGAAGTGATGCCAAATTCTCCAGAGATTGCTAGTTTAATTCTCAATCGTAAATCGGCCAGTGAATTAGAAAATGCGGCTATTCAGCAAGGAATGACTTTAATGAAACAAGATGGCTATCTTAAGGTTTTAGATGGGATCACAACTGTTGAGGAAGTTTTACGAGTAGCTGAGGTTACTTAGTTGAGCGAAATTTAACAAAGTCTAATTAGATATATATAATGAGTTTAATAGGGAAAAATAATTTATGAACATCAATGAAATTTTACAGTTTTTAATTGACAATGAAGGTTCAGATATTCATATTATTTCCGGATCTCCACTTTCAATCAGAATTAATGGGGTTTTAAGTTTTCCCGCAGGTCCTCAAGTAATTCAAGCCGAACAAGCTCAAGATTGGATCTTTGAATTATTAAGTGAGAAACAAAAAGAAGAACTAAAAGAAGAGAAAGAAATTGATTTAGCCTATCAATTTGGTGATAATGCTCGTTTTCGCATCTGTGTTTATCAACATTTGGGTAACTATGCGGCAGCTTTGCGCTTAATTCCTCAGGAAGTTAAAGACATTGATCAATTGGGTCTGCCCAAAATTTTTCATCAATTTGGCACTTACAATCAGGGCTTGGTTTTATTTACTGGTCCTACTGGAGAGGGTAAATCGACTTCCTTAGCCGCGATTATTGATGAAATTAATCACAGTCAAAGTCAACACATTATTACCATTGAAGATCCAGTGGAATTTGTTTATCAGCCGGACAAAAGTGTTATTTCTCAGCGCGAGCTTGGTAAAGATACTCATGAGTGGCATTTAGCTTTGAGAAGTGCCCTGCGCTCTGATCCAGATGTAGTTTTGGTTGGTGAGATGCGTGATTTAGAAACGATCTCCTCTACTCTGACCTTAGCTGAAACGGGACACTTAGTTTTTGCCACCATTCACACTAATACGGCAGCTCAAACGATCGATCGTATTATTGATGTTTTTCCTGCCCACCAGCAAGGACAAATTCGCCAACAACTAGCCAGTGTTTTGAAAGTAATAGTTTCTCAGCGCTTAGTTCCAAAAATTCACGGTGGACGAACAGCCGCTGTGGAATTGTTATTTAATAATGCAGCGGTGGCTAACTTAATCCGTGACGAAAAAGTTTTTCAAATTGATACCATTATTCAGACAAATATTAGTAGTGGCATGATGTTGATGGAAAGCCATCTATTGGAACTTTATAAGCAAAAAGTTATTACTAAAGAAACAGCTATTCGTAGCGCTTTTCGTCCAACAGACATGTTGCGTTTGTTAGAGGAAGAATAAGGGAATTGTGCCAATTTTTAAATATACAGCTAAAAATAAACGCGGAGAAAGTATTAAGGGTAAAGTTGAGGCAGCTTCGAAAATGCAAGCAGTTTCTACCCTATTTGAACGAGATTTATTTGTCATAGATGTGTCAAGTCTGGGACAAGAAACGGGTTTTTTCTCCAAATTTTTTAAAGCCAAAGTGAAATTTGTTGAATTAGTCAATTTTACTAGGCAATTAGCAACCATGATTAATGCTGGTTTGCCTTTAGCTAATGCGCTATCGATTTTGGAAGAAGAAAGTGAAAGTGAAATGGGCAAATTAACAGCCAATCTCTTAAAAGATGTGGAAAGTGGTTTAAGTTTTTCCGATGCTTTGCAAAAATATCCAGATAATTTTTCACGCATCTACACTCAATTGGTTAAGGCTGGTGAAGCAGGTGGTGTTTTAGATGAGGTTTTGGAGCGTTTAGCGATTACCCTAGAAAAAGATAAAGATTTTAAAGCTAAAACAAAAAGTGCCATGATTTATCCAGTTATTATTTTAGTCGCCATGGTGGTGGTGATGGTAGTAATGATGGTGGCAGTTATTCCAAAATTGACTGAAATGTATACCGATTTTGATGCAGAATTACCAGGAATGACCAGGGTTTTCATTGGTATTTCTGATTTTATGGTGGAGTTTTGGTGGATGATGCTTGGCATAGTTTTAGCGGCTTTAGCTGTTTTGCGCTCTTATAAAAAAACAAAAAAAGGAGAGCTAGCGATCGATCGTTGGATACTGAGATTACCAATTCTTGGCAAAATGCGCCAAAAAATTATTTTGACAGATTTTACTCGTACCCTTTCTTTGTTATTGGGTGCTGGAGTATCGCTTTTGGAAGCCATTAATATTGTGGCAAATGCGATTGACAATGCCGTTTATCGTCAGGAATTGGATGAAGCAGCCAAACAGGTGGAGCGTGGCACTTCGCTATCAATGTCAATTTCTCGCTATGAGGATTTTCCGCCGATTTTGCATCAAATGATGAGTGTTGGTGAAGAAACCGGCAAGCTCGATGAAATATTAGCCAAACTCTCCGAGTATTTTGAAAA
>JAAZKO010000082.1 GCA_012799795.1 Minisyncoccota bacterium
ATCTCTCATCATTTTTTATTCTATCTAATCTTTGAGCATCTTTAGCTTCAGTTTCTGAAAGAGCGACTTGATCTTCAGCTTCTTGTTTCTTTCTTTCTAGCTCTATTGCCTGTTTTTGTCTTTGTATTCTTGCTTCAAAATTTGACATTTTTTTCTTTCAAAAAAACCCACCTTTAGTTGGTGGGTAATTAATTAGTTACATAATCAAATTATATCATAATATGTCGCTGCAGGGCGGGAAGGAATCGAACCCTCATCAAAGGTTTTGGAGACCTTGATTCTACCGTTGAACTACCGCCCCTTGTTAATAACAGTTATTATAGCAGTTAATTAAGTACTTTAGTGAAAATATTTTACCCCAAACCACCTTCTATTTAGATCATGTCGGATTATGGCAACAACTGGTATTTATCTGCTGCTGCTCCGGTGCGAGCATCAATAAAAATCACCTCTAAATTATCTGACCCCTCATCTTTTTTTGTCAAAATGAACTCAAAATAACCAGGGCAAGGTAGTGCAACGCAGGCTTCTCCAGCCTCATTTAATACTATTTCTTTAAATCTTCTTGAGGGCTTGTCGCTGATCGGTACTAATTCCTTTGGTATTAAATTAAGAGCATCTACAACGGCTTGGCGAAGCTTAATTCTTAGCTCATCGTCCATTTTTTCCCCTTCTTCAAAGTTTAAAATTTCGGTAAATTCACTGCTTTCAGCATGCATTAGAATCTGCCCCTCGCCCTTAACCAGCTTGGCGTGTTTACCCTCAACTAATTCCACCAATATCTTTCCTCCTTCAGCAATTAGTAAATTGCCTCCATAATAATTGTGCCAATATTCAGATAAAATTAATTCTGAATTTAAACTAATTTCTTGATTAGCTAATTTTTCTAAGATAAATTTTTCAACCTCTTCTTTATTTTGTTCTAAACCAAAAATTCTTTCTCCAGTTTCTTGCGCGACAATCGAACTATAGTAATAGCCAGTTGGACTAGATAATCTAGTAAAAATAGAGCTAGGATCTTTTATAAATTCCTCTAAACTTGTGCTGACTTTCCGATATCTGGGTAGATCGTGTTTCTTTAAAAAATTTAAACCTCCTTCTTTTATGGCAGCTGGCTCTTTTAATTTTTCAGATAATTCAGTATCACTTTTTGCTGCTCTAACTGACCAATGAGCAATTGAACTGCCACTAGTGTCTAGATCTTCTGCGAAATCGATTAGCTGCTTTTTTGCTGAAGGTTTTTGAGGTCTATGTCTCTCTAAATTTGACATTTTAATTAAAAAAATTAGGCTAAATTTATAAAAAAATAATTAGTTCCGTCATTTTATCATAAAAATCTGTAAAAAACCCAAAACTCTAAGCACAAATTAACTAATCTTAAAAAAAGCCAGTCTAGCGCGAGCAGAAAAAAACTGCTAGGCTAAAGACATGCCGGAACAAGATTTCGCTCTCCTTTATCGGGACAAAAAATTACTAGAAAATACCAGGGTACCAATTATTACTATTTCTGCTTCTTTTAAAGAAGATCTTAAGGGTTTCTATGGCGAGGCCGAAGATGACCAAATCCAAGATATAGTTTTTTCTCGAGCCCATTACTCGATGGCGCTAGCTGTCGCCGTCGCTGCCTGGGACAAAAAGATTGATGCAAAAAAAGCTTGGCTGGTGGATCCCACCAATCATGTTAAAAAAGACGATTGGAAGCAGGTTAAGTTGACCGATAAAATCGGTCAAACTATTGCTCGCCAACCTTTGCTTAAGGGACTTAAAGATTTGGTAGATCGCTTTGGCCGCTCAAAATTACCTATTCTCGATAATATTGAACCGGCTAGCAAATTTTTAACGCAAAATATTGATCAAGCAATCTTGTCTTTTCATATCGCTACAGGCAATATCTTGGCTGAAAATGGCAAGCAAGTCTTGCAAATGATCACAGACCCCCATGTGCGTAGTGACTATGTAAAAAATGCTGATAAAGAAAATATGCGCTTTATGGTCTTTGATGAAGATACTAAAGATGAATTTTTTTGGGTAGCAGCAGCAGAAGACGTCAACATCCCCTCCGATCAAATTAAAAATAAAGTAATTGTTACCGGCCCGCCAGTTGATCCTCGCACTCTTGCCGCTGCTAAAAAGAAAAAACCCTGGACTGCTGAAAAACCTCTAAAAATCTTAATTACCACCGGTGGTTTGGGTACTAATAAAAAAGAGATTAAAAGAATTCTTGATCAATTATTGCCCGCTCTCAAAAATCCGCAAAAAGGATCGCCTAAATTTGAACTAATGTATTATGCTGGCACCCATGCTGATCACCAAAACATGGCTATTAAATTAGCTGAAAAATATCAAGTTAAATTCAATTTAATCAGTCCTCACGACCCCGCTGACTTTACCCAATCTGGTTGGCTAAATAAAGCTCGTCGCCATCAAAAGGCTAACATTAAATTTCACATTATTTATCATCCACAAATCGTCGACGCCAATGAACTGCTAATTCGTTATGGCTTCCCTTGGGCTGATCTATTCATTAGCAAGCCATCTGGTGATATGGCCTACGACGCTGCTCTTTCTGGGGCTGCATTGCTAACAATGAAAGAATGGGGTGAGTGGGAACACAATGTGCGCACTGTTTTTGAAAAATATGGCATTAGCCAAAAAGCCGACATAGATAATATTGTTGAACAAATCATCCGCCTCAGCCAAAAAAGAATAGTCAGAACTCAACAAAGCCAGGTGATTACTAGCAGTGTCCGACCCATACCCAAACTAAGCAGTTCTATTACTAATCAATACAGCTGGATTACTCAAGCAATGATTAACACAGAAAAATTACCTAAAATATTTTATCAGGGCGCCAGCAATATCCTAAGGGCTAGCAAGCAATCATGACTCTAACTCGTTATTATTGTTGTTTTGATGAAAAACAACAAAGCTATCAGCTCGTTACCTGTCAACGCTTTCCCAAAAGAAAATGGAAAAGGATAATTCCTCTAAATCTGGCTTTGGATAATGTTGATAATAAAAATCAATTTCTTGAAGAAGCTCTTCAAGAAGAACTGGAAAGACTGAGAAAAGAGGTATTTTTCCAAAAATTTTGGAAATTAGCCGATCATAAAACTCAAAGATCTCTACTGCTCTCCATTTATCTTCGTCAAAAATACCCTAAGGGGGTATTTAACGTCGAGATCAACAACTGGCTCCACACTGGTCCATTTGCCCAAATTTACCAACAAAATAAAAAATTATTAAAAAATTTTAAACCTCGAGAAATTTTATCGAGATTTATTTCTACTAGTGGCACTCATAAAAAATCACTACGTATTGGCCATATTCACTTAGCCTATGATCGCGTTAAAGGTCATGATATCTTCTCCATTCATTTTGATAAGCACAATCCTAATCATTTTAAGGGATTTGGGCCAATCAAACATTTTTTATTTGAAGACGGTAAAAACAAAGACTTACTGAAAGCTTTCAAGATTTAAACTCTTATTTGAGTTTTTTCATTAAGCGATGAGGGGTTCTTTTACGACAAACTTTGCAATACTTATTGAGGGGAAAAATACTTTCACCAGTAGTTTGCTTTTTTAACAATTCGTTGTTTCTGTTGTGGCTGCTAACGTAGCCAAAAGCTCTACACACAGTGCATTGAAGGCCGATAGCCTGTCTAGGACCTTTTTTTGATTTTGCCATGTTTTCCTTTTAAGTTAAATTTGCGATAACAAGCCAGTATTTTAACACAAAAGCCTAAGAAGTAAAAATTAACTAGGCAAGCGACAAACGACAAAAAAACGGCCATTATTCACTTGAGACAAATGCTTTTCTCCCTCAGCTAAGTGTTCCTGACTGCGCCGATAAGAGAAGAATTCTTTCTTTAGGGCATAGGTATCAAGCTTGCTATCAATTAATTGCTCTTTGGGCAAAGCGTGTGTGTTTAAAAAATCTTTAATAAAGGCGGGTAAGTCAATTTGCCAACGCTCTCCATCACTTTTTTGCTGTTTTTGAGCAATTTTCTTAATATATTTTTGCCACTGGGGGTGCTGGCTTTGGCGAGGCTCAGTATTTACACGATAAGACTGCGCTCTAATTCCTGGTCCCAAAAAAACCCAAAGATGCTCGGTCCTCGTTTGCCATAAAGCCAAGATTTCCTGCCAAACCCTATCTAAGATCCCTAAATACAATGGCTCCCAACCTGCATGAATCATCGCTATATTTTTGCTTTTTTGATCAAAAAATATTAACGGAAAACAGTCTCCCAGCACCATGCTCATTAGGGTTTTATTTGTCCCTCTCTCCCCTGCTTTTAAATTAGTTAAAATGGCATCTCCAGTAAAAACTTGCAGTGTTTTTTTAACCACCAGGTCTTCTTTTTCTAAAATTATGACTTTATTGCTATTTTCTAATTCTAAATGCAACAATCTATCTTGAGTAAATTGCTCTTCCAAAAAACTTTGAACGCTTGGTAGCTCTCGAAAATCTCCATCCGATCGCTGACTAATATAAATATTTAAATCTTTTAGTGAAAAAGTTAACATAAAAAATTTGAGCCACCCCAGGGACTCGAACCCTGAACCTCCTGTTTACAAAACAGGTGCTCTAACCAATTGAGCTAGGGGGGCACTGGTGCCAGGAGCAGGATTCGAACCTACGTAGGCTAAGCCAGCAGTTTTACAGACTGCCCTCGTTGACCACTTGAGTATCCTGGCGCAAATAAATGTTAAGTTACAAGTTTGCTATTATGCAAACTAGTTTGACTAGGCATAATCCGAGAGCCTTTGTCGGGGATCGAACCCGAGACCTCAGTCTTACCAAGACTGCGCTCTACCAACTGAGCTACAAAGGCTAATACTTAGCCAAACAATGCCTCATTATTATATTGAAAAAACTCAAAAAAAACAGCCCATCTCTGTTAAACAATAAAATCCACCCCCTTGTGCAGGAAACCAGCGTCTTTCCCCTGGAAAACCAGGTGGGCAAGGCGAAAATTTCTCCACAGAAAAACTTTACAACCTATTAGCCCTTAAAAAAACTGTTGAGGAAAAAATGCCTTAGTTTCCTGCAAAAGAAGGTGGAATTTTAAGGTACAAATTCATTGTAAAAAGTTTTGAAATAAAAGAACAGCTGTTGCTAATAGTAAAAATTTGCTAAAATGGAGTATTAGCTTGTAAAAGCTTTTTTTATTTTTCTACCGTATCACTAAATTCTTTTAACCAATTGCCTATCTTCGGTCCATATTTTTCATGATCAATTACAAATCTCAAATGTGCCTTAAAATAGTTCTCTGGATCGCCGGTAGTCATCCACTCTCCTTTAGATTTTTGCACCACGACTTTAGCTCCACTCTGATTAAGTTGGCCGATAGCATCAGCTGTCCATAACTCTCCATCTTTGCCAACATTTTGCGGTGACAAAAAGTCAAAAATTTTGGGAGTTAATAAATAACGACCATAAGAAGCCAAATGAGTCGGTGCCTTTGCCGGATCTGGTTTTTCAACAATGTCGGCTAAAATATTTTCCCGATCTTCCTGATATTGACCATTTTTTAATGAAACAGCTGCGTATTTAGCAATTTCTCCACCTGAGACTTCCTTAACCATAATAATTGCATCTGCATCTGGAGAACGATGATAAGCCTCGGTTAAAGTTTTAGCATCACCGGGTTTACCAAAGATTACATCATCACTGTAAAATGCTAAAAAAGCTTCTTCTGTTTCGACAAAATTTTTTGCACTAGCAAAGGGTGAACCATTGCCATAAGGCAAACTGACATCTTGAGTAATCACTACAATTTTGGGAAAATTTAATACTTCTTGAACTGGCACGTAACGACTGTCTTTGCCCTGACTAGCTAGTTGTTTACGAATGCGGTTTACATTGTTATTAAAATAGTCTTCATAAATCGGCTTACCCTCTGGAGTTGCTACCACAATAATTTCTTCGATTTCTGCTTCAACACACTCCTCAATCACAAACTGCATGATCGGACGATTGCCTAGTGGCAACATTGCTTTGGGCAAAGTCTTGGTAATTGGTAAATAGCGGCTGGCAAAACCAGCGTCAGCAATAATGGCTTTTCGAACTTTTTTTTCGGTCATAACGCCAACGAGTATAACATATTTACTAGTAAAAATCCCTACAGCGCTTGACCTTTCCCCTTCAAGTTTAGTATGCTAGATTGATGGCTAAAAAAAACAATTCTTGTTCAAAATTTATTAAACAAATGGATTGGCCAATCATTATCTTTCTTTTGTTTCTAACAAGCTTTCTGGGAAGTCTTACTTCTCAACATTATTTTACTCAACAACAGCAGTTGCGTTGGCAAAAAATAAAAGATTTACGCGCAGCCGAAATGGCACAAATTGGCAATTTAGAGATTAGTGAAGAAATCTTGGAAAAAGCTGATCTTAACCAGGATCAAAAAGTTGATCACTTAGATGTAGCAGTGATGCAAGAAGCTTTTTTAAATATAGATAGCGATAGTTTAAAAGCTGACCTCAATCAAGATGGTCGAGTTGACACTAAAGACTATGCTATTTTGGCACATATTATTAGCTCGCAAGAAATCGATAACACTAGAAACGAAGAATAATGGAAGATAATTACTTACAAAAATCTAGAAAAAAGCCGTTTTGGTCTTATATTTTTTTCGTCTTAGGCGTCTTGCTACTGATTTTTATTTTAAGTGCCACGCTATTTAGCCTGATCTTTTTCCAATCGGTCGATGAAAGTTTAGATATCCGTAAACAAGCACTGGTGATTAATAAACGAGTAGATTTTGATACCTACCCCTTTAGTCAAAGTTTCTTTAAAGTCCATGAACCCAGCCAAATTGAATTGCAAATTAACACTTACAACCATTTTATTGATGCTTTAGAGCTCAGATTGCAAATCAAAACTGATCTGGGATTATGGCAAGAATCGGATTTAAAGATTAATGAATCTAGAGATAAAGCATTAAAATTAGTCCAAGCAAACATTCAGCAAGTCAATTGTGACCCTCAACATGACTGTTATTTACTTGCTTTACTACTCATTAGCAATCAGGCTAGTGTACCTTTCACTAGCCGTAATGTTTCCACTTCTATCGCTAATTTGACATTCATCCCTCAAAAAGAAGGAGCCATTGCTTTAGAACTGATTCAAACAAGCCAAGTAACTGAACATGCTACTAATCAAAATATTTTGCAAAATCTAAGCCCTGCTGAGTTTAATTATTATGTCAGTAATAATGGTATTGATTTTGCTCAGTGCCGATATGCTTATGCTGAATGGAGTGAGTGCAAAAATTTCTGGCAAACCCGTCAGTATCAAGTGGCACCTCTCAACTGTCACTGGTATCAAACAGAAACATTAGAAGCTGTCAGTCGTCAATGCAAGATTCGAGAAAATAATAAACTTACTCTAGCTGATCCTGAAGATTTTTTCCTGCATCACTTTGCCACTTGTCTCAGTGACAATAATCAGGGAGAAAATTTTTATTTAGTTTGGAATATTAAGCAATTTCCTGAGTTTGATTACTTGGATATTAGTCTTGACCATCGCTTTACAACTTTTTATCAAAAATCTAGCAAAACAGCAGAAATAATTGATGATTATGCCATTATTGATTTGACTG
>JAAZKO010000083.1 GCA_012799795.1 Minisyncoccota bacterium
TAGTGCTTGCCATCCTTTTTTCACTGGAGAAATGAAATTCGTTGACCGTCAGGGACGAGTTGATAAATTTATTAAAAAACGAGCTACTGCTGAGGCCATTGCTAAGGCTAAAAAAACTGCCAAAAAAGCTGTTCAAAAAGTCTCTGAACCTGTTAAATCTTACAAGCAAATCCTTAAAGAACAGCAAGAAGCATTAAAACAAGATAAAAATCTTAATAAAACTGATGCTGTTGCTAAACCAGCTCCCGACAAAACTGCTGATAAAAAAAATTAGCTTCTCCCCTTCTTATTAAATATATCCCATCTTAGAGATGGCTATTTTAGGTATAATAAATTAATCCATATGACACAAAATAATAACCCCTACGCTGCAGCAATCAAAAGGTGCCAAGAAGAATTGAGTGCTAATCGAAAGTTACTAAAAGATCCTAATTTTGCTAAAGCTAAAATGCAAGAATTAGTGCAAGAAGAAATTAAACAACTAGAAACAGAATTGAAAAGCTTAGAAGCAGCGGCTGAAGAACTACTTGAGGAGCAAAACGCTCATGAAAAACAAAATACTTCTGGTCAAAACACGCAGCACTCCAACGCTATTATTGAAATCCGAGCAGGAACTGGTGGTGATGAAGCAAAGATTTGGGCAGCTGAATTAATGAGGATGTATCAAAAATTTTGCCTCAATCATCAGTTAAAAATTGAATTAATTGATGACTTGGTTTTCAAAGTTAAAGGAAAGACTGAACTAGCAGTTTTTCAATTAATCAAAGAAAAAAATGAAGAAAAACTCTTAGAAACAGAAGAGAAACAAGAGTTGAATGCTTTTGCTCTACTGCGCTATGAGGCTGGAGTTCATCGAGTTCAAAGAGTTCCAGTAACTGAAACTCAGGGTCGCTTACACACCTCTACTGCCTCAGTAGCGGTCTTGCCAGAAATCCATGCTAAGGTTATTGAAATTAGAGATGAAGACTTAGAATTGCAATTTATGAGAGCTAGTGGGGCTGGTGGTCAATCGGTCAATAAAACTAGTTCTGCAGTGCGCTTAACCCATATTCCCAGTGGAATTGTAGTAGTGGCAAGAAGTGAGCGTAAACAAGTGCAGAACCGGCAAATTGCCCTAGAACTGTTAAGAGCTAAATTATGGGAAATTGAAGAAGAAAAAAAACAAGCCGCTCTAGGGGTTGCCAGAGAAAGCATTGGTCGGAATATGCGAGCTGAAAAAATTAAAACTTATAATTTCCCCCAAAATAGAATTACTGATCATCGCATTAAACAATCCTGGCACAATTTAAGTGAAGTACTCGAGGGTAATTTAGATGAACTAATCGCTGGATTTCGAGCTTATTTGACTGAATAATTAAAATTCTTGAGCTGCTCGCTCTAAAACCTCGTCCGCTTCAGTTTCGTAATCTTGCTTTACTTCAATATCTACCTCCAAACCACTATCATTAATCCAATTACCAGCAGGAGTTAGCCATCGCCCAACAGTAACATGTAAACCACCACCATTGCTCAATTCACGTCGATCTTGAACAGTGCCTTTACCAAAAGTTTTTTCGCCAATCAATTTGATGCCAACATCATCTCGCAATGCGGCCGCAACAATTTCACTAGAACTAGCACTGCCTTTATTAACCAAAGCTACGCTTGGTATTTTTTCTAACCTAGCCTTACCAGTACTAGCAAAATCTTTTTGACTATATTTACTTTTTTGTGAAACTACAGTGCCCCCTTTAATAAAATCACTAGCTATATTGATTGATACATCAAAATAACCTCCGGGATTATTGCGTAAATCAAAAATTAAACCTTCAATTTCTTGATTATTCCACTTTCTTAAAATAGAGCCCACTGCGCTGTCCCACTCACTCTGTGTTCGATCTCCAAAACGACTTAATTTTAAATGAGCTAAAGATTTACCATTAAGCTCTACAAATTCTAAAACTACACTTTCCACAATAATCTCATCTCGCATAATTTCCACTTCTCGGCTGTCCTCATCACCAGGTTGAAATAAAGTTAAAGTAACAGATGTGCCTTTCGGACCGCGAATGTTTTGCACAGCATCGTTAAGCGTCCAAGTAGCAGTTTCTTCATCCAAACCTGTTGCTTCATCTTTGACTCGTAAAATCATATCTCCGGCTTTTACTCCAGCTTTCTCAGCCGGACTACCAGCTAAAGGAGCAATAATACCCACTATCCGATCAATATAAGCAAGCTCAACACCCACTCCGTAAAAACTACCAGCTAAATCTTCGCCAGCTTGTTCATTTTCCTCTGGAGACAAATAGGCTGTATAAGGATCCTCTAAACCCCACACCATACCAGAAATAGCTCCATCCATCATTTTGATGTAATCAATTTTGCTAGAATCAAAGTAGTCGCGTTCCACAATCTGCCAAACTTCCCAAAAAACATCCATTGACGCTGCTGCTTTTTCATCTGAACTTTGTATTAAACGAGCTAAATCTTCACTTCGCTGATAATTAGCCATGCGATCTAAAAACCCCAACTTTAAATTAAAGGGTAAATTGCCTAAAGCATAACGATAGCCAAGTAAAATGCCCAATAATAAAATCAAAAAACTAATAGCAATACGCATTAATGATTTGAAAAAAGATTGCTTTTTTTTAGGCATATTTATTTCTTGTTGATCAGCTAAATCTTCTAAATTTTGCTCGTTATTAATAGACATCTGACAGGTCATTGTAAAACGAAGCATAAAAAAAAGCTAGTTAAAAAACCAGCCTTTTTTATTAAAATTAAATGAATTTTATAAAGTTTGAGTAAAGGGTAAAAGAGCTAAATGACGAGCTCTTTTAACTTCTTTAGCCAATTTTTTTTGTTCTTTAGCACTCAAACCAGTCTTGCTTCGAGGTAAAATTGAGCCAAAAGGGGTAATGAATTTTCGAAGTGCTTCTGGATTTTTATAAGTAAATTGATCTTGCATTAAAACTTTCATTTTTATTAATTTTAAAAAGGAATGTCATCGCTAACATCTTCTACTTCCTCACCTTCTCCCTCAGGAATTCCGTCTAGCTCTACTTCATCATTTTCTTCTTTTTTACTTTTTTTATCTTTGTCCTTACCTTTTTCATCTTCTTTTTCCTCATCTTTATTGTCGTTAGCACTATAGCCAGATCGGCTATTTAAGAGCATCATGTTATCAATCACAATTTCAGTGATACGGCGCTCAATACCCTCTTCGGTTTTCCAATCACGTGTTTGAATTCTACCTTCCACATAAGTTTTATCACCCTTATGTAGTAATTGGCCACAAATTTCTGCCAATTTACTCCAAGCCACCACATTGTGAAAATCAACTCTCTCTTGTTTTTCCCCACTATCAGAATTTGTCCAAGAACGATTGGTAGCTAAACCAAAAGAACATACGGCTGTCCCATTGGGAGTAAATCTTAAATTTGGATCCCTGGTTAAATTACCAATCAACATAACCTTATTTAATGATCTCACTGACATTTTTTCCTTTCTCTGTAACAGAGCTATTTCATAACATCATCTTATTATTATCTTTTAAATGACAAAATGTGTAATGTTTTATTTTTTACTTTCTTCTTTTTCTACTAGTTCTTTTTTTACTACTTTTTTGTTTTTATCATCTTTTTTCTCTACAGAATTACTTACTTCTCTTTGTATTAAAAGGTGACGCATGATTTGACGATGCAGATCCAGCTCTTTATTTAATTTTCGAACTTTTTCTGGAGCTAATTGAACAATTAAATGAGTAAAAATTGCTTCCTGGTGAGTTTTGCCAGCATGATGAATTTTATATGCTAATAGTTTGCGTTCCCAATCAAGCTCTTCAACAACTTTGCCTTTTAGTTTTACTACTACATCAGTAATTTCTTTGCGAATTTTGGCTACTTCAGCATCCAAAAGATCACCTGTTAACAGGTAAGTTGCCTCATATTCTCTTTGGCTTGAATTTTTCACCAAGTTCATCTGTTCCATTCTAGTTCGCGGAAAAAACTGCCGGATAACAATTTTTCCTTGGATAATTAATAAATTTTAGCGAACTCAGAGGGTATTTTAGTATAGAATCCTTGAAATTACAAGCAAAAAAATGCTCTTAAAACAATATTGTGCTAAAAAATAACTAATCAACAAAAACAACTTCAGTTGTAATTGAGTCTAAAATTTCTTTGAGCCATGGATATTGATTATATTCGCTTTTCTTAATGGTAGAACGAAGATTTAAGTTTTGAGCACCTATCTCTGTGTTGAGAGCTGTAATACCAACGCTAATCGCTACTTCTCCCACTTTTATTTGCCACCCGCTTGAACCTAGGTCTACCACATCAATATTTTTTTCTGGAAATTTTGCTAATAATTTGTTAAAAACTTGCTTAACAAACTCCGTATCTGGCAAACTCTCGAAAGATCCATCTTTAGGTTCCTCTAAAAATGGATAACTGGTTTTGGTTGGGCCCTGATTCATTTTTCTCTCTTGACTATTAATTGGCATTTGTTTCAACATCCTTCACAATACGTCTTTAAAAAAAGAAAAAAGTTTAACGCCCCACCATAAACTCAACCACATCTCCATCTTGCATAAGATAATCTCTCCCCTCTTGACGGATTTTTCCTGCTTCTTTAGCTTCTTGCCAACCACCTAATCTTATAAAATCTGCAAAACTAATAACTTTGGCACTAATAAATTTATCATAAAAATCACTATGAATTACTCCAGCTGCCTGACGAGCTGTGGCTCCCTTTTCGATGGTCCAAGCTTTTACTTCAATTTCACCAGCGGTGAGAAAACTTTGTAATTTAAGAATATCGTAGGCCACTTTAGCCAAACGCTCTAAACCACTTTCCGCTAAACCCAAATCTTGCAAGTAAGCTTGCTGATCTTGAGTATCTAAAACTGCCAGCTGGCTCTCAATTTGAGCTGAAATAATCACTATTTGCGTTGCCGATAAATTTAGTTGCTTTGCCCAATCTTTTTTCAAAGTAGCTGCTTGACCTAAATCCGCCTCATCTACATTAATTGCAAAAATTTCTGGCTTGGCAGTTAACAAACACAGTTCTTTGGCGACTAGCGCTTCAACTTCACTCAACTGCTGTTGATTCTGCTTTTCGTCTAAATCGCTAATTTGCTTTTTGCTCAAATCGCTCAGTAAAATATTTTGCCCTCTTTCCACAATTTTTTTGAAATTTTCAATAACTGACCAACGTAATTTATCTTCTTTGGCAACGGTACCTTTAGGGGCTTGTTGTTTATTGAGAGTAGCTAGATCAGCTAATTGTAATTCCGTACGGATGGTTTCCAGATCTTCGATGGGCGAAACACTACCTTCTCTCACTACATTAGCATCATTAAAATCTCGCAAAACATGACAAACAGCTTGAGTTTCTCTAATATTAGCTAAAAACTGATTGCCCAAACCCTCTCCCTGAGAAGCACCTTTAACCAAACCAGCAATGTCAACAAACTCGACCAAAGCATATTTGATTGGTGGTAAAACAGTTAATTTTTCACTTTTTTGAGTGATGTCGGCTAATATTTTTAGGCGCTCATCGGGCACCTCTACTACTCCAACATTGGGTTTGATAGTAGCAAAAGGATAATTAGCAGCTAGTGCTACTTGTTTCTTTAGAAGCGCATTAAATAAAGTAGATTTGCCAACGTTGGGTAGACCAACGATGCCAATAGATAACTGACTCATGGCAGTTATTGTAACATTGTTTAATTTCTTATTTTTTACACCTTTTTGATGCATTATTAATACTAATCAAGTAAAATATGCTTGATGACAAAATTATTGCTTAATGATGCTTCACAAACTTTGTTAGAAAAATTGCCGGTTTTTATGCCCGATGCCACTTTGGGAGTGGTGCGCAGTTTAAGCCCTAATGATTTGCAAAAAATTGGCCTTAATTGGCTAATGGTCAATACTTTTCATTTGATGAAACAACCGGGTGAAGAAATCTTAAAGCGAGCTGGGGGCTTAAAAAAATTAATGAATTGGCCGGGTTTTTTAGCTTCTGATTCTGGCGGATTTCAACTATTTTCATTAATTCAAAAAAATCCCAATCTAGGAAAAATTACTGACGAAGGTGTAATTTTGTACAGCGGACCGAAAAAACAAAAAAAAACTTTATTTACTCCAGAAGATTCAATTCGCTTGCAGTTCACTATTGGCAGTGATATTAAAATTGTTTTAGATGATTTCAGCCCACCAGATGCCGATGATGCGCGCCTGGAAACAAGTGTCAAAAGAACCATTGCTTGGGCGAAACGTGCCAAAGCTGAATTTACTAAACAACTCCAGGCGCGCCACAATCAACAACTCCAGGCGCGCCAAAAGCAAGAACTGAGCCCTCGCCCCCTACTTCTCGCCCCCATTCAAGGACACAATCATCACAAATGGCGCCAATACTGCGCTGACGCTCTCTTGGAAATTGGCTTTGACATGTATGGTTTAGGAGGCTGGCCACTAGATAAAAAAGGCCAATTTGATTATCAATTTTCTCAATTTAATGCTCAGTTAACTCCCAATAATCATCCTCGCTTTGCTTTGGGCGTTGGCAGTTTAGAAAATATCGTTAAATTATTTTTTATGGGTTATCAGTTTTTTGACTGTGTTCTACCCACTCGTGATGCTCGTCACCAACGTCTTTACATTTTTAAAACTGATCCGAAAGCACTTAATCTTGAGGAATTAAAAAAACTAGCTCAAAAAAATCAATTAACAAAAATTTTTGATTATTTATATATTGGTCAAGGTAAATATCA
>JAAZKO010000084.1 GCA_012799795.1 Minisyncoccota bacterium
CTTGAAAATTTTCTTTTACCTCCACTTCAATACTACCTAATTCCTGACCAATTAAGCGCTGAAAGCCAACAAAGTCTACAGCAATAAAATATTTAATATTTAAATTACTAAGAGAGGATAAAAGTTCTTTTGTTACTCGACCAGCATTAAGTATTGGTTCTGTGCCACTCATATGAGAACTGAAAACATTATTAATTTTTCGGTAGCCAGCATTAGCTAAGCTTAGTTCTAAATCCCTGGGTATAGAAATAAAAGCTAAAGTTTTATTTTCAAAATCAAAATGAGCGATTTGAATAAGATCGGCCAACATTCCTCCTTGATGACCAGCTCCACCATATCCTATTAACAAAATATTTAATTCTTTTCGATCGTCGTCTTCAATATGACTCGCACTTGAGTTTAATTGACTGCTAATTTTCATTTCGATTGCAGCATTTTCTTGAATTTGTTTATTTTTTTGAAAATGTTGATGAGCAATACTAGCCGACGCAGCAATGGTAGTGCTTAGCATTAATAAAAAAACCAATAAAATAATTCTTTGTTTTTTAGTTAATTTTTGAAACTTTTTGATTAATTTTTGTTTTATGTTTTTGAACATTCAAGTAATTTTACTATAGCTTAAATGATATAATATTCATATGTTAAAAAAATCATTTTTTGTTATAGAAAATAATCATTTTCCTTATGATCAATTGCGTTTTCCTGGCCAAGCGAGTGACGAAAGGGTGCTCTATGTAAGTAGAGAGCATTCACTTTTTTTAGTTTTTAGATTATTATTTGTTCTTCTAGCTGGATTAAGTATTATTTTAGTTAGTGCCATCCTAAATCAGATGCTTACTCGGGTTTTTCATAGCCAGTTATTATCTATTATTCTTTTGCCAATTTTACTAGTCTTTTTATTATTTATGATTATTGGTGCTTGGTGGGTTTTTACTTTATGGAAAAAGTCTGTAGCGATTGTGACTAATAAACGTTTAATTAAATTTATTTATACAACGCCTTTTAATCGCTACAATATGAGTTTACCTTTGGAAATGATTGTTGATACTAGCTCTCATAATCGTGGTTTTTTGAGTTCTTATTTAAAAATTGGGACTATTACTGCTCGATCTAGTGCCAGTAGCTCAGGAGTAGCTACTAGTGATGTTTCACGAGTTAATAAAAAATATTTTTATTTAGAAAATATTCAATATTTTGAAGATTTGCAACAATATTTAAATAAGCTAATCAGCACCCTACATAAACAGCCAGAAAAACTAGTTAATTTCAGGCCTTTTTTTCCGAATTTAAAAGGTGAGGCAAGAGAAGAATTTCTGCGAGCTAATTATCCTAATTACGCTAAGGAAACTAAATAATTTTAATTTTATTTTTTAATTATTTTTAAATTAATATTTTTATCATTTTATAACAATCTTGGCGATGTGTTAAGAGAATGCTAAACTAGCAGGATGATTGATAATTTTAGTCAATTTTTAGCTAATTTTCATTACACTCTGCCTAAGGAAAAAATTGCTCATCAGCCAGTTGCAGAAAGAGACCAGTCTCGTTTGTTGCTTTTTGATCGTCAAACTGGCCGATATAGCGATCATCATTTTTTTCAATTAGATCAGTTTTTAAATAAACAAGACGTTTTAGTGCTCAATGAGACAAAAGTTTTCCCAGCGCGTCTTTTGGGTAAAAAAGATACGGGGGGCAAAGTTGAACTCTTACTAATCAAAACTTTAACAAGTGACAGTTGGCAAGCCATTAGCAAGCCATCATTAAAATTAAATCAGCAGCTATATTTTCCACCAAGAAACTATACATTGGATGACAATTTAGATTTAGAAGACTTATTGCAAGCAAAAGTTGCAAGTTGTCAGCGAGATAGTGCTCTAGTGGAAGTTAAATTTAATTGCGCTGATGAAAGATTGTGGCAGAAAATTGAAAGTTGTGGTTTTACTCCACTACCACCATATATCAAAAATAAGCAAAGTGAAGACTTGCGTCGAAGCGAATATCAAACTGTTTATGCTAAAAATATTGGTTCAGCTGCAGCTCCTACAGCTGGTTTACATTTCACTGAAAAATTAATGGAAAAATTGAAAAATAAAGGAGTGCAAATCGAAAAAATTGATTTGGCAGTAGGACTGGGAACTTTTGCCAAATTAAGTAGAGACAACTGGGAAAAGCAAAGTCTTCATCAAGAATATTATCAAATTCAAGATGATGTTGCAAAGAGATTAACTGAGGCAAAAAGAATGGGCAAGCGCATTATAGCGCTTGGCACCACCAGCGCTCGTGCTTTAGAAAGTGTCTTTATTAATTATCAAAAAATCCCAAAAAAATCAGCAAAAACTAAAAAAAATGATTTTTCACTTAAAACAGGTCGAGAAAGTACTAATCTTTTTATTAATCCCCCCTATCAATTTCAAATGGTTGACGCCCTTATTACTAATTTTCATTTGCCACAGTCTAGCTTGCTAATGATGGTTTCAGCTTTTGCTAGTCAACCCAACTCTCCTTTTATTTTCAAAAATTTTACTCAATCATCACTAGGAGAAGTTTATCAACACGCCATAAAGCATGATTATAGATTTTTTAGTTTTGGCGATGCAATGTTGATTGTTTAGCTTTTTCTTGCTAGGCTGATCACTATTATGTCAAAGGATGAAGAGTTTAAACTAACTTTATCTGCAGATAAAAAAATTGTTTTAAAGCAGATTTTACAGTGGTTGGAGTTTAAAACTAACAAGCAGCAATATCTAACGGTTGGCGGTTATGCTGGGACTGGTAAAACTACTTTAATAGCAGTCTTGCGGCGTTTACTTTATAAAAAAGACCCAAAATTAAAAGTTGCTTTCGCTGCTTTCACTGGTAAAGCCACTCGGGTTTTGCAGAATTATTTAACAGAATTCGATTTGCTTTATAAGCAGGATTCAATAAGTACCATTCACTCTCTAATTTATAGTGTAGTAGAAAACGAACAACAACAAATTGTCGCTTGGCGGAAAAAAGATCGATTGAAAGTAGATTTAATTATCATTGATGAAGCATCGATGTTAGATCGAGAAATTTGGCTGGATCTTCTGTCATATCAAATTCCCATTTTAGCCGTAGGTGACCATGGCCAACTGCCGCCGATCCATGGTTATTTTAACTTAATGAAAGAGCCAATTTTGCGTTTAGAGAGCATCCATCGTCAAGAAATCAACAATCCAATTATTGCCGTGTCAATCTTGGCAAGAACTCAAGGTGAGATTCCCGTCGCTAGTTATGGTCCAAAAGTAAAAAAACTATTAAAGACTGATCCAGAAACTGGCGAACAAATAGAAAATTATTTACAAATGGCTAATGAAGACACTCTAATTGTTTGTGGCTATAACAATACTCGTTTACGACTCAATCAATATTTGCGTTCTTTAAAAGGTTTCGAAGAAGAAGATCCACAGCCTGGGGATCGAGTGATTTGTTTACGTAATAATCACCAGAAACAAATTTACAATGGGATGCTGGGCACCATTGAGCGTATTAGACGAGCTGATAAAAATTTTTTTGAGTTGATTGTAGATTTCGATGACCAAAATTTTGCTTATGAGGGTTTAGCAGTAGCTAAGCAATTTAATAGTCCCAAAACAATTAGCTTTAACAGTCAAGATAGACAGTTATTAAAAAAAGCTGACCTTTTTGATTTTGCTTATGCCCTAACCGTGCATAAAGCTCAGGGCAGTCAGGCAAAGCGAGTAATTGTGTTTGAGGAACGGTTTAAGCAAATGGATGACGAGGGCTGGCGACGCTGGTTGTATACAGCTGTTACTCGTGCCGAAGAAGAATTAATTATTATTGGTGATTGAGCTTTTAGGATTGAATTAAAAGATATCTAATTTTTTAATTATTTAACGTATATAATTAAAGAGACATTTATGACCGTTCGTATCAACAAATTACTAGCTGATTTAGGTTTAAGTTCTCGTCGAGGTGCTGATTTATTAATTAGTGCGGGTAAGGTTAAAATTAATGATCGTAAAGCAAAATTAGGGGAAAAAGTTGATTTAGCAAAAGATAAGTTAGTTGTTAATGGAGAACTGATTAATCAAGAATTATTACAAGGGACAATGGGTGGAGAAAATTACGAGTATTGGTTGCTAAATAAACCACTAGCTGTTATTTCGGCAGTAAGTGATCCTGCCAATCGCCGAACTGTCATGCATTTTTTAAAAAATAAAACTCAAGCTCGTTTATATCCAGTAGGTCGTCTTGATTATGACTCAGAAGGTTTACTGCTAATGACTAATAATGGTGAATTAACTTATCGCCTAACCCATCCCAAATATGGAGTGGAAAAAGAGTACTTAGTTGATGCTTTAGGAATCTTTACTCAGTCAAAAATTATTAGATTAGAAAAAGGCGTGCTACTGGCTGGCAAAATAGCTAAGGCAGAGCAGGTTGAATTATTAAATAAAGAAGATCGTAATTTAGAGTTAAAATTTATTCTTCATGAGGGACGGAAACGTGAGGTACGCAGGTTATGCGCCAGAGTTGGTTGGGAGGTTCAGCGCTTAGTGAGAGTGCGTTTAGGCAATTTGGAATTAGGCAGTTTACAGCCCGGAACAGTGCGTAAATTAACTGAAACAGAAATCACAGAATTAAAAAGAAGCGTCAAGCTAGCTTAATTATAAGTTTTTAATAAGTTTGGAGGAACAATGAAAAACAATTTTAAATATTTAATTTTTGATTTTGATGGCACTTTAGCTGATACAGCGGAAGTTCATGCTAAAGCATTTAACCGTATTCATGCTCAATTTGATTTGCCAAAAATTACAAAAAAAGAATTAACAAAATTTCAATCCAAGAGTATGAAAAATTTATGTCGCGAATACGGAATTAGTCCAGTAAAATTATTAAAGATAACAACAGCAATTAGTCAAGAAATGGGTTCTTTAATTGCTCAAACCAGTTTTTATCCAGGAATAAAAAAAGCTTTATTTACTTTGAAGAAAAATCATACTTTAGGGATTCTAAGTTCTAATAATTTAAGTAATATAAAAGCTTTTTTTGCTGATAAAGATTTAGCTTTATCCGTTCTTTTTTCTTTTTGGCGCTGCGAAAAAAATTTATTTGGAAAAGATCGAGCGCTCAAAGCTTTAATGAAAGAACACAAAATTAATCCAGCTCAAGTTTTATATTTTGGGGATCAAGTGAGAGATGTTGAAGCGTGCCAGCGCGCTGGGGTTCAAGTCGCAGCAGTCACCTGGGGTTTCGCTAGCGAAGAACTGCTGGCTAGTGTTAAACCCAATTATCTACTCAATCATCCAAGTGAAATTATTGATTTATTAACTAACTAGCTGTCAATTTCTCAGTTAAAAGAGTATAATTATACTTTTGATTTTAGGAGATTCATGCAAATTCGCAATGTAGCTATTATTGCCCATGTTGATCATGGCAAAACCACTTTGATTGATGGGATGCTTAAACAGACCCATACTTTTCGTGACAATCAAGCAGAAATGGTCCAAGAGACAATCCTTGATAGCAATGATCTAGAACGAGAAAAGGGAATCACCATTCTAGCCAAGAATACTTCAATTAATTATCGAAGTAAAACGGGTGAAGAAATTAAGATTAATATTATTGATACCCCGGGTCACGCTGATTTTGCTGGCGAAGTAGAGCGGGTGATTAGTATGGCTGATGGGGCGATTTTGTTGGTTGATGCTGCAGAGGGGCCTTTGCCTCAAACTAAGTTTGTTTTGCAGCAAGCGATCAAACGACAATTGCCTATTATTGTTTTAATTAATAAAATTGATCGTCAGGATAGTGAGCCAGAAAAAGTTTTAAAACAGCTTGAAGAGCTCTTTTTAAGTTTAGCTGACGATAGTTCTCAACTAGATTTTCCCGTTTTATATTCAGTTGGCAGAATGGGCAAAATTTGGTCTAAATTACCAGAAAAAAATCAGCTTGAATTTCTAGCTAAAGCAACTGGTAATTTACAACCTCTCTTCGAAGAAATCGTTCGCACTATTCCCGCTCCACAAACCAACTTGCAAAAACCTTTCAAAATGCAGGTTTCAACATTAGATTTTGATTTATATAAGGGTATTTATGCCATTGGTAAGGTTACTCAAGGATTGGTTAAAACTGGGCAGCGTTTAGTCATTCTACAAGAACAAGAAAAGGTAGGAGAAATGACTGTTGTTCATTTATTGGAAAGTGTTGGTCTAGATAGAAAAGAAACTGAACAATCACGACCAGGAGACATTATCGCCATCACTGGAGCAGATAAAATTGCTATTGGTCAAACTCTAGCGGCTTTAGGTGAGACTGAGGGTTTCCCCATGATTAAAATCACCGAACCAACTTTAAAAATTCAAATTGCTGCTAATACTTCTCCGTTCGTTGGTAAAGAAAGTGAGTTCTGCACGGTGCGTCAGTTGGCTGAACGTCTTAAGCGAGAACAAAAAACTAATTTAGGTTTGCATATTGAGCAAAAGGAAGGCGGTGTTTTTATTGTAGCGGGACGAGGTGAATTGCATTTGTCAATTTTAATTGAGACCATGCGCCGTGAAGGTTATGAAATGGAACTTGGTCGTCCTCAGGTTATTTTTAAAGAAATTGATGGAATTAAACAAGAGCCACTTGAAGAATTAATTATTGAAATTGAACAAAATTTTATAGGCACTATTACTGAAGAATTGGGTGAACGTCACGCTCAATTACAGAGTAGTTTTACTAATAACAAAGGAATTAGTCGAATGGTCTATCAAATTACTAGTCGCAACCTTTTAGGTTTTCGTAGTGGAATTTTGACTAAAACCAAAGGCAATGGTTTGTTTACTAGTTCTTTTTTACATTACGTTCCAATTCAAGATAAGAGATTGAAATCGAGAAATGGCGCCTTGATTGCTACTGAAGCAGGAGTAGTTACGGCTTACGCTTTAGAAAACGTACAAGAACGAGGAAAAACTTTTGTTATTCCAGGCGAGCAAGTTTATGAGGGCCAAATAGTTGGCTTATGTAAACAAAAAGATGATCTGGAAGTCAATGTTTGTAAGAATAAAAAACTGACTAATTTTCGTTCTAATGCTGACGTGTTGACGGTGCTTAATAGCAAGGTTGATTTAAGTCTCGAGCAATGTTTGGATTTTATCGAAAATGACGAATTACTTGAAGTTACTCCGTTAAATTTGCGTTTACGCAAACGTTATTTAAGCAAATTACAACGTAATAAAAAGAATCACCCCAAAAAATAATGATTGTTAAAATGAGTGTTAGAATAGGGTTGTGTCAGACTTTACAGAACCCTTAGCTTCAATTTTGCGCCCCAAAAATTTAGATGAATTTGTTGGACAGCGTCATTTAGTGGGTGAAGGCAAACCTTTGAGCGCCATGATTGCTTTGGGAGCACCTTTTTCTTTGATTTTTTGGGGGCCGCCCGGAGTGGGCAAGACTACTTTGGCTAAAATTATCGCCAGAGAAACTGCTCGTTCATTTATTGAATTGTCAGCTGTATCAGCAAATAAAGCTGATGTAAAAAAAGTGCTCGATCAAACTAAAGAGCAAAAAACGCTAATGGAATCTTATCAAGCTCCAGTTCTTTTTTTAGATGAAATTCATCGTTTTAATAAAGCTCAGCAGGATTTTTTATTACCTAGTGTTGAAAGTGGTCAAATTATCTTGATAGGTGCCACTACAGAAAATCCTTCTTTTGAAGTAATAGCTCCTTTGTTGTCGAGAATGAGAGTTTTTGTTTTATACCCTTTAAAAGATGAGGAATTATTGTTGATTATTAAAAAAGCGCTAAAACTTTTAAAAATTAAAAAAATCACTAAATCTAGTCAGGATTTTTTACTCAATTATGCGGATGGCGATGCTCGCAAATTATTAACTATTATTGACAACGCTTATGCCCTTTATGCTAATCTCAAATTAGAATCATTAAAAAATGCTTTGCAGTCAAAGCAAATTAGCTATGATAAAAAAGGTGATGAACACTACAACATTATTAGTGCCTTTATTAAAAGTTTACGGGCTAGTGATGTGGATGCGGCTTTGTATTATTTAGCAAGAATGATTAAAGCCGGTGAAGATCCTAAGTTTATTGCCAGAAGAATGGTAATTTTTGCCAGTGAAGATGTGGGCATGGCTCAGCCAACAGCCCTGGTAGTGGCGAACGAAGTTTTCGAAGCAGTGATGAAAATTGGTTATCCAGAAGCCCAAATTAGTCTGGCTCATGGGGTGGTTTATTTAGCTTTAGCCAAAAAAGATCGCGGTGCTTATGATGCTTATTTTCAAGCGCTAGCTGATGTTGAAAAACACGGTGGCTTGGCTATTCCCCTTAAACTACGTAATGCTCCAACTAGGTTAATGAAAGATTTGGATTATGCTAAAGATTACCAAATGTATAAGCCAGGGAAAGATGAAAAAATGGAAAGTTACTTGCCAGAAAAACTTCAGGGAAAAAAATATTATCTAGGTAAAATTAGTAAAATTAAACGCTAAATTAATTAAGGGACAATTTTTACTCTTAAAATAAATTAATAATTGATTTTTCAATCCTTTTTATTTATTGTTTTTTAGCTTGGCCAGTGTTATACTTTTATTAATTAATTTATTAATTATTGAAAGGTTCTATGTTAGAAGAAAATAAAAGTAATTCGATACCCCTTTTGGGTGATAGATTTCCCGAAATGGAAGTGCTTAGTACTCATGGTCATTTATCTTTCCCAAAAGATTTGATGGGTAAGTGGACGGTTTTATTCAGTCATCCTGGAGACTTTACTCCAGTTTGTACCACTGAATTTGTGGCCTTCGCTAAAATGGCTCCAGATTTTAAAAAGATTAATACTCAATTAATTGGTTTGTCGATTGATCAAGTTTTTTCCCACATCAAATGGACGGAATGGATTCATGAAGAATTAGGTGTAAAAATTCCTTTCCCAATCATTGCTGATGGGATGGGCACGGTTGGTAAGACCTTAGGCATGATCCATGAGAAAAAAGGTAGTGATACTGTACGTGCAGTTTTTGTGATGGATGACAAAGCTATTATTCGTTTAATTCTTTATTATCCTCAAGAAGTTGGTCGTAACATGGAGGAAATTTTAAGAGTAGTTAAAGCTTTGCAATTTGCTAGTGCCAACAAAGTGGCGATGCCAGCTAATTGGCCGAATAACGATTTGGTTGGTGATCACGTGATTGTTCCACCGGCTAAGACTGAGGACGAAGCCGAAAAACGTCGAGGCAAAAAAGATTGTTTTGATTGGTGGTTCTGTCACAAAAAAGTAGTGGCAAAGAAAAAATAATTAAATTTTTAGATAAAATTTAGCCCCTGTTGATACGGGGGCTTTTTTTTGAGATAATATTTTTTAGGAGATAAATTTATGCCTTTTGACACAGAAGAAAAACCCTTCGAGCAGGTAAATAAAGAGCCAAAAACCCCAGAAGAGCAAGAAAAACAAAAAAAAGCAAGCAGAGAAGCTCAGCGTTTACTTAGTGGTGAAAAAATGCGCTTAATTCTTAAAGATGAAAATTGCAAACAAGCCCTATATGCTTGTCTAAGAACTTTTGCCAATCTTGGCATTAGTGTGGCAGATACTTTTCCTGGGTTGGGTGAAATACCTTCTTGGACAGCAGATGCTATTAAATTTCTCAAAATTGCTCGAGCTAAGAATATTGCAAGAAAAAAAGAAGGAAGTGATGGAGAAACAAACCAAGAGCTTAATAATTTTTGGGGAAAAATAGATCTTAGTCCAGACGTGTCACCTTGGGTTGCGAGTGGTTCAGAAGTATTGGAACCGATGACTGGCACAGCTTTTCCAAGTCATATTATTGAAACAACTCTGCAACTCACACACGATTGGCCACGGATTAAAGAGGGTTTGAGAAGAATTAAAGAGATTATGGGAACACAAACAGTTAAAGAGCTAAAAGCTTTAGCTGACAATGAGCTTATTGATTACCAAGCAAATAAAGAACCGATTGATTCAGCAATAAAGATATTGAAAAATTAAGGAACAATTTTATGGATAAAAAAACTGCAGTTAGGACTTTATTAAAGCATAGCTTTTTTCTCACTGAAGAAGCTAAAAACGCTATTTTAGAAAAGCTAGATAGTATGTCAGAAACGGAAATTGACACAATTGGCAAATTTTTAGCTTTAGAAAAAGAAAGAAGTTTAGTAAATGCTCAAATGATTAGTCAAGCGGCGGAGGAAGTATTAGCCGATCAATAATTTTTTCATTTGTTCAAATTTTTAAACTAGCTTATAATAACAACTTGAGCACGCGCCCATAGCTCAGTTGGATATAGCGTTTGTTTGCGGAACAAAAGGCCAGAGGTTCGAATCCCCTTGGGCGCACTTAATTTTTAATTGAATAATCCTTGAACTGCGCAAGTTGGCAGTTTTTTATTGGCTTTTTTTGTTTATTAGTTTAAAATATAAACATTATGTCAATTAAAAATAAAGAAAGAAGAGAACCTTTAGATCTGGTTCAATCATTACTTGACGCAAGAGGCCGCATTCTGCGAACGCAGGAGGAAACTGGTAAAGATTTTTCTGCTGTACTAAAAGATCTTGATCATTTGCTTAAAGATGCTCTTAAAGGTAAAAGTCAAGAAGATAAATAATTTTATCAATTGAAAATCGCAAGTTCACTATCAAAAAATTGGAAGGGTCGCATAGTGGCTATTGCATCAGCCTCGAAAACTGACGCCTTCGGGCATCGCGGGTTCGAGTCCCGCCCCTTCCGC
>JAAZKO010000005.1 GCA_012799795.1 Minisyncoccota bacterium
AAAATAGAATGTTTGCCACCTGTCAAGAATTCACTGATTTGTTTGTCACTTTAGCTCGAATCAAACAAATCCCAGCAAAGAGAATTGTTGGCTTCGCTCACAGTAGTAACGAAGAATTGAGACCAATTAGTGTGGTCGGCGATATTTTGCATGCTTGGCCAGCTTTCTACAATGCGGAAAGCAATAGTTGGCAAGAAATTGATCCTACTTGGCAAAAAACTACCGGGGGGATAGATTATTTTTCAAAATTTGACCTTAATCACATCACTTTTGCCATTAATGGAGTTTCTAGTGTTTTACCTTACCCAGCTGGCTCTTATCAAACAGATATTCAGGCTCAAGAAAAAAAGAGTTTTGTTGAATGCAGTCAAGAAGAATTTCCAGACATTGTTCCAGAAATTAATTTAAAAATAGAAGAAAACAAGTTTTTTAATTTTACTATTCCTGGTAAATATTTTTTAACAATCAGCAACGTGACTGGTCAAAGCTGGTATTTTGCCAAATTGTCTCTTGAAGGAAAAGATGTCAACGTTAATTTAGAAACAGAGTGGCCAAAATTGATCGTTCCCTTTCAAGAACTGAGTATTCCTCTAAGCGTTTATAATAAGGAAGGTTTAATTGCTAAACAATCAACTATTAATATTGAAATCCAATTAAACAATGGGGAAATTTTTAACTATGAATTTGAACTTAGAGGCTCAGGCAAAATCGGCATCCAAGACCCAAAAAGAGTCATTCTCGTGGTCGCAGGATTTGTCCTCCTTACCCTCACTACCGGGAGTTTATTCCTTCTTGGACGAGCACTCGCAAGTGCTTTACGTCGGCAAGGCCAAAAATCTGAAAAAAAGGATCAAGAGCTACACTCACTATCATCAGCTCTCAGCGAAGATCAAACAATTGGTCAAGAAAGCCAAGACGGTAAGAGTGGAGATCCTCCAAAGCGAACTCCAAGCTCTTCTGATTGAGGCTGAATTAATTAGAGCTCATCAACCCTTTTACAACAGTCTCCTTAAAGATGATAAGTCCAAACTTTATTTACTTTTTACTAAAGAAGATTATCCAAGAATTTTACGTCTCAGAAAAACCGATTTAACTAAAAAGCATTATCGAGATTCTTTAGCTGTTTTGGGTCCTTTTGCTAGTAGTTATAAAGTTAATGAATTACTCAAAATAGTTAGAGTAATTTTCCCCTGGTGCAATAAAAAAAATAAAAATGATAATAGGGCTTGCTTGTATTATCATCTGGAGTTGTGTCCTGGAGCTTGTTGTAAAAAAATTAGCCCTCAAGTTTATCAAGAAAATATTAAACAATTAATTTTATTACTCCGCGGAAAAAATAAAAGTTTGCTTAAAGAGCTTTATCAAAAAATGAAAAATTTAGCAAAAGCAGAAAGGTTTGAAGAAGCCCAAAAAATCAAAAATAAAATTGATTTAATTAAAGAAGTCACTGAAGAACAATATCATTTGCAACCCGACTTAATCTTGCCTAATTTCACTAGAAAAAAACAAGAAGAAGCGCTGATTCATTTACGCCACATTATGCACCAGGAGGGTTTGGTCGATCTTAAATATCGTTTTCACCGGATCGAGGCCTATGATGTCAGTAATATTCAAGGTCAGCAGGCAACGGTGTCAATGGTTTGTTTTATCGATGGATTTCCAGAGTCAAAAGAATACAAATTTTTCAAAATTCGCCAGTTAGATACACCCAATGATTACGCAATGCTGCAGGAAGCAATACTACGCCGACAAAAACACTCTGAGTGGGGTAGACCGGACTTAATTGTCATTGATGGTGGCAAAGGGCAACTTCGTAGCGTTAATCGAGTCTGGCGTCAGAATCAATTTTTTAATTGCCCAATTGCATCAGTGGTCAAAAATCCCGATCGACTCATCTTAATAAATCAGAAAGTTGACAAAAAAAACAAGCAGTCGTGGCAAACGCTCGAGCTTAATTTGCCCAAGAACCATCCAACTTTACACTTACTCAGTCATCTTCGAGACGAAGCTCATCGCTTCGCCAAAAAACAGCACACTAGACTAAGAGAACAAAATCTTTTACAATAACAACAACTAGATTGAAATATAAGGATAAAAGGACATTTATGAAACTACTCAAACCGATTGTCGTCCTGATAATAACAATTGCTATTTTAGCCTGGGCACTACCTAATGTTGGATACACTAATTATCTGACCTTAATTTTAGCTGGAGTTGTCCTGACGCTACTTGAAAAAATTATCAAACCCATCTTAAAATTCCTGTTCCTACCAATTAACATTGTCACTCTGGGTTTTTTTTCTATAGTAATTAATGTTTTTATTTTATGGTTAGTTACCTATTTTGTACCAGGCTTTAATATTCAAGCAATGATTGTTTTGGGGATACCTTTAAACCAATTCTTCACTTTGCTTTTTGTCTCAACTTTAATTGGTTTCTGTCAAAGAGGCATTAACTTTATTTTATAAAATAATATATTGGGGTTTTATGCATTTTAAAAAATTTCTAGCTAGCTTTTTAATATTGTTAAGCATTTGTTTGATTAAAAATCATTTTTGGCATCAATCAAGCTCTGGACAAGTCTTTGCTCAAACTATTAACCCCGTTAAATTTGTGGGAGAAAATTTGGAAGATCTAGAAGCTGTAGAAGAGGCGACAGCTACAGCAGAAGCAACTGACAGTACTAGTTTAGCTTCGCCTTCGGCTGAAATTGTTGAAAAAATTCAACAAAAAGCCGATGAAGATATTACTGAAACTACTGGTAAACAAAAAAGTGTTCTAGCTGCCTATCTGGACGAATATCCAGTTGGACCCTTAAATCTCACTAATTTTTTGCAAAAAGCCATTCGTCGAGCTATTGCTCAGGGCTTACCTGCTAGCTTGGTGGTTATTATTTTAATTTTTCCAGTAATTGCTTCGATCGTCGCTTTGGCTCGACACGTCATTGGTTTTAAGGGTTTTGGCATTTACATTCCCGCAGTTTTGTCAGTTGCCTTTGTTTCAACGGGTTTGTTAACCGGTGTTATTTTATTTATCGCTGTCCTATTATCAGCCATGCTAGCCAGATATTTAGTTAAATTTTTGAAAATGCCTCTGTTACCAAAAACAGCCATGCTTTTGCTAATTGTATCAATTTCAATGCTATTTCTATTGACCATCGCTTCATTGTTTAAAATCGATTTAGTGCTTAATGTTAGTATTTTCCCTCTTTTACTAATCATTTTATTGACCGAAAACTTTATGACTAGTCAAATGTTTGCTAGTCGAGGTGAGGCCTTGAACGTCACTTTTGAAACACTGATTTTAGCGGTTATCGGAACCCTAATAATTAATAATGGAACGATACAAAGGTTTGTTATCTTAAAACCAGAGTTAACTATTCTCTTGGTTGCTGCAATTAATTTTGCTATTGCTCGTTACACTGGATTGAGAATCCTTGAATACTTTCGCTTTAAAGATTTACTGAGAAATAAAAGTAAATCGGAAAAATATAAAAGCTTTATTAATGATAATTTTCCAGGACTAGAAGAATAAAAGTCGCTTATGAGTAAAAAAGCCAACGCCAGTGATCTTCTGGGTATCAACGCGCGTAATAGCCTTTATGTGAGTCGTAATTCACGAAAAGCCAAAGCGATTGCTCGTTCAAAATATGCTACTAAAATTTTATTAAACAACAATAATATTCCCTGTGCAGAAATCTACGGTATTTTGGGCACTGATGAAGATGTTAATGATTTCGCTTGGCAAAAACTTGAGGGTGATTTTGTTATTAAACCTACCAATGGGCATGCTGGTACTGGGGTAATTGCCTTTAGAACTAAGGTTAATGATGAAGAATGGCTAAATGTTTTAGGAGAAAAATGGAGTATAGATGATATTAAACGTCACTGTCGAGATATTTTAGCAGGCCAATATAGCATTCATGGTTCTAATCATAATGTGATTATTGAAGAGCGCATCCCTATTCACCCAAAATTATTAAAGTATTCCTACAAAGGCACCCCTGATGTAAGAGTCATTGTTTTTAATAGTGTTCCTGTAATGGCCATGTTGCGTTTGCCCACTGAAGAATCGGGGGGTAGAGCTAATGTTAGCCAAGGAGCAATAGCCGTTGGTATTGATATTGCTAGCGGGATTACCACTTATGCTGTCGCTCATAAAAAACAAAACATCAATTATTTGCCCGGAACTAAGAAAAAATTAAATGGCATTGTGATTCCTAATTGGCAAAAGGTGCTCTTAACTGCAGTTAAAGCTAGTGACGTGGCCGATTTGGCTTTCTCTGGAGTAGATATTTTTCTACATAAAACTAAGGGACCAATGGTGGTAGAACTAAATGCTACTCCTGGTCTTTCAATTCAAGCGGCTAATCAGGCGGGTTTGCGTCGTCGTTTAGAAAGAGTGGAAGGTTTAAATGTAGTTAATCCAGAGCACGGAGTAAAAATTGCCCAAGCTTTATTTGCTAGTGACTTTTCTGATCGTATTAAAGTTAAAAGTGACATCACCAGTATTACTTTAAAAGAAGAAGTATCTCTCTATGGCGATGACAAGAAAAGTGTTTCCACTGTTGCTTTTATTAACACCGGTCGTCTCCACAGCGCCATTGCTCGAGATTTAGCTGGAGAACTCGGTTTACTCGATGTCGAGGATTTATTATGGTTTCAAAAAGAAAAAGAAGAGGGTAGTCTTCCCGTAGTAGAAATTAAGCTTAGGTTAAGAGGACAAACTATTAAAACCACCATGTTGGTTAGTAAAAAACTTAACCATCGTTTACATAAAGTGGAAATTGGCCGTAAAGATTTAGATGGTTTTATAATTAGTCCAAATAAAAATGATTAAACTTAAAGATTTAATTCCAATTAACTTGTTAGTTGAAAAAGAAAAATTTTTCGCTAATGAGACTAATTACAATCCGCAATTTCAATATGAAAAAAAGATTGAAAAGTCAGATCTAGCTGTTTATGGCAGACCACGATGGCAATACAGTCGCTTGGCTAAAAAAATCCTTAAACAAGCTAAAAAAGAACAATTGTTTATTAAAAATCAAAAACCTGCTGCTAATTTAGATCAGGAACTTAGTAAACAAATCATTGTCGATTATTTAAATGATTATTCTTTAGCTGAAAAATATCAAATTATTTTTAACAAAGATTTTACTAGCCGTTTCGCAGTTAATTTTAAGGAAAACGCAATCAAAATTCGTCTGCCGATTAATTTTACTTCAGAAAGTCTGGAAAATACTCTCAACCATGAAATTGGCACTCATATTCTTCGCCAAGAAAATTATCTGAAGCAAGCTTGGTATCGTCGTAAAAGACACTTTGCTTTTAGCAATCATTTGCGAACTGAAGAAGGTTTAGCAGTTATCCATCAATATTTAAATAGTGAGCAACAACTAATTTACAAAACAGCCTTATTATATTTGGGCGCTCAACTAGCCAATCGAGCAGATTTTAAAACAGTTTATCAGTTCTTTTATCAAAATATTAAAAATCCTCAGAGAGCTTGGTCATACACTTTAAAAACTAAAAGAGGATTGACTGACACTAGTTTACCTGGTGGATTCAGTAAAAGCTTGGTGTATTTAGAAGGTTTTAAACAAGTTCTAAAATATCTTCGTCATCATAATTATGACCCAAGTCCTCTTTACTATGGAAAGCTGGCTATTAAAGATATTAAAAAAGCTAAAAAAATGAATCCTCAATACCAAGTGATTTTACCAAAGTTTTATAGTAAAAATCCACTGGCCTATCAAGAAAAAGTCAAAAAAATAGCAAAACGTAATTTTATTTTTTAATATGTCACAAAAAATATTACTCGCTCTTTCTGGAGGGATAGATTCTAGTACCACTGCTTATTTATTGAAAAAGAAAAATCTTGAGCTTAGTGCTGTTTACATTAAGTTCTATGCAAGCAATCAAAAACAAAAGGAGATTATTAATCAAGAAAGCATGGTCGCGAAAAAAATTGCCCAATCACTCAACATTCCTTTTTTTATTTTAGATTTTTCTAAAGAACAAAAAAAGTGGGTAATTGATTACTTATTAAATACTTATCAAGAAGGATACACTCCCAATCCTTGTATTGTTTGTAATAAATTATTAAAATTTGGTCGGTTACTTGACTGGGCAAAAGCGCGAGGCTTTTCTCAATTAGCTACTGGCCACTATGCTCAAATTATCGATAAGTCTGCCCAGCTATATTTAGCTAGTGCTAAAGATCAAAGTAAAGATCAAAGCTATTTCTTATATCAACTAGAAGAAAAAAAATTAGCAGAAATTCTATTTCCTTTGGGTTCTCTGAGCAAAACAGAGGTTAAAAATTTAGCTAAAAAAGCTAATTTGCCATATTTAGATCGAGAATCTTTCGATATCTGTTTTCTTAAAGATAGTAGTTTGAGGCAATTTTTAAAAGAAAATTTGCAAGAAAATCCTGGAGAGATAGTTGAGCAAAACGGCTTAGTAATTGGTAAGCATCGGGGCTTGGCTTTTTATACCATCGGTCAGCGTCGTGGTTTAAACATTAATCATCAGGCTTTAAAAAAAAGCCAAACAATTAACTATAGCAAAAATCAGCCTCCAGCTCTATTGGTGCTTGATAAAATAAGTAAAGATAATCGTTTAGTAGTGGCAGAGAAACAAGACTGTTTCGTCAATGAATTTTTAGTTAGAGATTTACATTTTATTAATCGAAGTCAAGAGAAATTATGGGAAGAGAAAGATCATTTTTACGGCTTAGTGAAAATTCGCAACCTGGGAAAACTAATAAGTTGTCAACTTAAAAGAAAAGAGAAGCAGATTTTAGTTAAAACAAAAGAAAAAGTTTTTGCTCCAGCCGGTGGTCAATCGGCAGTTTTTTATCAAGAAAGTAAAGACAATTTACTAGTTATTGGCGGGGCAATAATTGACAATGAGGCTGTAAAAGCTTTAAGCTCTGATTAAAGCTTTCTATGTGATGCAGTTTAAACTCGCTAATCGCTTCCTGATTAAGACTATATTCAAGTTCACTAATGACTCGTTGACCGTCCCAAAAGGCATAATCTTTGGCTTGTAAGCTAAAGACAAAATCTTTTTTCACTAAATTCAGCTTAGAACTTAAACTATCATTCATGGCTACTACTAAAGCTTGAGAAAAGCCATGAGCTAAATCATTCATAATTAATATTAAATTCTGATCAATCTTGTAGCCATTACTATATAAAGCCCTAAATTGCCATTTTTCTGATCCATTCACATGAAAATATTTAAATAAAGCAATTGTTAAATAATAGACAAGGGCTAAATAATTAAAAAGGCTCGGATGACGCAAAACAAACGGTAAAATGACTAATAAGCTTAAAAAGAAAAACCACCAAGGATAGCTAAGTAAATAGGATAAAATTATTCTTATTCGCTCAATAAGAGGTAGGTTCTCTTTGCCTTGAGCCATTAGGGTAGGGATCGCTAAAGCCCGTTTGGCATCAAAGTTTTCAATTCGTTCATTAATATAACTCTTTTCTTCGGTAAGATAATCTTTTTTACAAAGGAATGCTTCGCCCTGATAAAAATTGTACCAAGACAAATAAACCGGTTTATCAACTCCGATGGGGAAATAAAAATTGTGATCTACAACCCCAAGTGTCGCTGGCAAATCACTGGGCCAATCAAATGAAGGAAACTGACCTAAATAATTAGTAATTTGCCAATCTAACAGCTCTTTACTTTCCAAATCCAAAAGTTCTACCCGCACTAAAGAAGCTGCCTGACTATTTCGATACTCAAAAACTAAATTCTTTCTTCTTTTCGACCAAGGCCATAAAGCTATTAAAACTTTTTTTAAAGTTTTGAAAGATAAAAATTTATAAAATTTTAAAAGAACTAATATATAGGTTATTATTGGCAATAATAACGCTAAGAATAAAGCAAAGAAATTGGCTAAAAATTTCCACAATGGAGAACGTGTTAAATCAGTGATGTAAGTAGCCATCTTAGTTGGCAAACTTTCTTTAACTTCTTCAACTATTTCATGAATAATTTCTTTTGGTGGAATAATCGGAATTTTAATTCCTGGCGGGGGCAGTGGAGAAACTGGAATTACGCTTGGCTGAGTAATTGAAGGACTTGTGGTAACTGATGGAAAACCGGTTAATGGCGCTCCAGTAATTGTGGCTGTTGGCATTGGAGTAGCTGGCCAATAGTGCTGTTGAATAATAATGTATAAATTCCTAATGTAACTACTGTGCCCGACTACATCGGTAATATTAAAATCTAAACGAATAATGTGGTTGCGCGGTAAAATGCCTAGCTGTAAATTCCAATTGCCTTTATCATCAGTATACTGACTAAAGAATTGACTAGTACGAAAGGGAATCGTTACTACTAAATCAACCTTTAAATTGGCATCTCCCAAAGCAATAATCCATGGCTCATTAGCATACGAATCAGTTAAAAATAAGCGAATGGCTGTTTGGGGAACACTGTCGGGATTAGAAGCAGTAATCTTAACACTAACATCACCAATCTTTTGAATTGTAAAATTTGGATCATCGACATATATATTAAAAACCCAAGTTGTAGAAGCAGCACGATTTTCAACATAATCATAAGCTATAATTTGCCAGCTGTGGGACCCATGCTTCAGAGCGCTTTTGGCCACTAAAGTATAAATTCCAGATCCTGGATTATAATCTAAACTATAATCGTCATTGGCAAAATCAGTTAAGGGAATCTTATCAAACCATACTTTGCCATCTAAAATAAATTGATAATAAGACATTTCCATATTATCAGTGCTCTCATGCCATTGAAAAACTGGATAAGCATTATCTAAATTAGCCTGATCTTCTGGAATAATCAAAATAGGTGTTGAGGGGGGGATAATATCAGGAATTTTAGCAGTCACTTTGATATCAGCGTCAGTTGGAGGCAAAGATTGAGCAAAAACTAAGCTTAAGGGTAAAAATAATAAAACAAAAACAAAGAAAAAATATCTCAAAAAGGAATTATTTTTAATAAGATTTTTCTTGTTTTTAAGATTAAATAATCGTTGCTTATTTTTGCTCTTGATCATTCATTGGCTGAGTATCGCTCTCCACATCTTCTGTCGGAGGCAGTTGTCGATTCTCTTTCTTTTTCTTAAGCATCATGACTACAGCCACAATTAACAAAATACTGAGCAAAATAATGATGATGATCGTTACTGGCACTAACCAAATAACCGATTGAGCAGTCATTACTTGCCCCTGAATTCCGTAAGCAGCTTCTAGAAGTAGAGTATAAGGTCCAAAACCCCATTTCTTTACCCAAACATCGCTAAAGTCACGTTCAGTGAAAGGAAACACGTTTTTTGAATCTAAAGCAAAACTGGCTACTTCTTTACCAAAAATATTTTTAATGATAATTTTTGGCGTGGGAGTAATATGGATGTCCGATTCGTTTCTAATTTTAATTTCCATTGGCACTGGACCTTTTTCTAAAAAATTGGGTATCTTAAAAAGACTGACGTAGGCTGATTCGTTTATCACTCCATCTACCAAAACATAAATCAATGTCCCTGCTCTTTGAGAAATTCCCGCTCCAGTTTGATCTTCAACACCGGTAAAGTTAGGGCTATGCAAAACCATGGCATAATGACCTCCTGGAGAGGCATTTTCTGGCACTTCAATTAATACGTTTACTGTGGCAGAACCACCCGCTTGCAAATAATTAAAGGCAGGTGCTAAGGTTATCCAACTAGCCAAACTCCAACGATTATCCAGTTGATCGGTCACCGGAATTGGCGTGCTACCATCCTCATCAACAATAAAATCAAAAACCTGACTTTCAATTTCCAAATCCATCTCTGAATTATTTTCCACCTTAACTTGAATTTGTTTTTTTTCACCTGGCGCTAAAAGTAGAGAATTGTCATCCCCAATTCTCACCGGCTTCACCGTCAGAGTTACTGCCTCTTGAGCAAGAGCGCTGGATTGAAAAATAAAACTGAAACTAAATAAAGAGATTAAAAAAACAAAAATTTTTAATTTGGTTTTAGGGCAGGATAGTTGCATATTTTTCTTGCTTTATAAATTATTTCTAAAAAGTAGCCGTAGCCGTATAAACGATATAGTTTTCATAATCACCAGCCACATTAGTGGCAGAAGGAGTTAAACGATAACAAACTTCTACTTGATCGTCGAGTGCACCTCCACCTCTAGAGAAAATCTTCTCAGGAGAATTTCCTGCAGATAAATCAGCAAAATGACGAGCATTATATGTCGCACCTCCATCATTATAATGAAAATCTCTAGTTACTCCGTCCGTTGCTGCACCCAGGGTAAAAGCAAAACCAATTTGATCTCCAGTGACGCTGTTCCAGTCAGCTGCGGCAGCTGGAGTCATACCAGACACCACAGCATCAACAATACAAGCGGGATCACTAGCAGGATTTGGACAAGCCCTACCATCTCTGCCCAGATGATCATTTTGTATAGCCGTAACCTGATAACCGTTTTCTGCATTAGTAGTGACCTTCAAAGTTTGAGCTAAATCGGAAAAGAAACCAACAGTTAACTCCCCAAAAGGGACTGCTAAAGGTGTAGTTGAACCAGTAACAGCCACTCCACACTTATTGGCTGGCGCAGTCACTCCGATAAT
>JAAZKO010000006.1 GCA_012799795.1 Minisyncoccota bacterium
AGAGCGCTATCAACAGATTTTAGAAGATTTAACTGCCATTATCCAACGTCATCAGCCCCAGGAAGCTGCTATTGAAACGCTCTTTTGGTTTAAAAATCAAAGCACTGCCATGCAAGTGAGTGAAGCCCGGGGTTTGATTTTAGCTACTTTGCTGAAAGCTGGCCTTAAAATCAGTCAATATACGCCTCTACAAATCAAGCAGGCGGTAACTGGCTATGGACGAGCGGATAAAAAAGCAGTAGAAAAGATGGTAAGATTAGAGTTAGCAATTGATCAAAACAGCGCAAAAGAGATCCTAGATGATACTTTTGACGCGCTCGCTTTGCTCCTTTGCCATCAAGCTAGCAGAAAGCTTAAAAAATTATGATTGCTTATCTCGAAGGCCAAGTTGTCGTTAAAGATCATTATTTAATTATTATCTGTGGTGGTGTCGGTTATCAGGTTCATGCGCCTAGTAAGTTTTTACAAAGCGCTGCTAGTAGTGAGGTGGCGGGTGAAGAATTAGAGGCCCACATTTATACCCATGTTAAAGAAGATAAATTAGAACTCTATGGTTTTGAGCAAGAAAAAGAATTAGCTCTTTTCCAATTGGTCTTAACTGTATCTGGTGTTGGCCCAAAAACCGCTCTTGGGATTGTCAACGGCGGAGCCGAAAAACTAGTGAGCGCGGTACAAGAAGCTAATTTGAGCTTTTTTACCGCTGTTCCTCGAGTAGGGAAGAAGTTAGCCCAAAAAATTGTCATTGAACTAAAGAGTAAGCTTGGTGGTTTAAAAGAATTAAATCTAGCCACGCTGTCACCGAAAAAACAAGACGTTTATGACGCGCTTTTGGGTTTAGGTTTTGATGATTATAGTATTAATTTTGCTTTAGAAAAAATTGATATTGATAGCTTAGATTTGGCAGTTGCCATTAAACAGGCTTTAAAAATCGCCAGTGGGAAAAAATCATGAAACAAACAATTGATCCGCAGCTCATTAATAATGATGATGAAGAATTGCTTTTTACTTCCCTGCGTGCCAGCAGTTGGCAGGAGTTTTTGGGGCAGGAAAATATTAAAAAATCACTAAAAATTGCTATTGATGCTGCCAGACAGCGCAAAGAAGCGGTTGATCACATTCTTTTTTATGGCCCAGCCGGTTTGGGGAAAACCACTTTGGCACAATTAATTGCCAAAGAAATGGGAGTTAATTTTCGCATCACTTCTGGCACTGCTTTGTCCAAAACCAGTGATTTAGCCGCCATTTTAACCAATTTGGAAGATGGTGATATTTTATTTATTGATGAAATTCATCGCTTACCCAAAGCCGTAGAAGAAACGCTTTATCCAGCCATGGAAGATTTTGCCTTGGATATTGTGATTGGCAAAGGCCCTAGCGCTCGCACCGTTCGTCTCGATTTGGCTAAATTCACTTTGGTAGGAGCCACCACTCGCTTTGGTTTGCTCACCGGGCCATTCCGTGATCGTTTTGGTTTAATTCATCGCTTAGAGTTTTATCAAGCTGAAGAATTAGAAAAAATTATTTATTTTGCTAGTAAAAAA
>JAAZKO010000007.1 GCA_012799795.1 Minisyncoccota bacterium
AATATCAAGTAGAAGGCGGTGTTTATATTCCCGAAAATATCGCTTGGTTTGGCGATCTAACTGGCATCACACAAGCTGAAGATTATATTCTTTCTAAAAGAGGCAGAAAGTCTTTAAAAAAAGCTCAAGAATATTTTCAAGAAGCGGGCTTCGAATTAAATGTTAGAGAAATGGACGAAACATTATTTGCAGAGTTTAAAAAACTTTATGAAAATACGACCATGCGCAAAGAACGGGCAATTATTTATGATTTAGAAACTTCAATTTTAGGCCGAATTAAAGTTGGAAAAAAATGCTATATAGCAGGACTTTATAAAAAAGACATCTTACGTTCGGGCTTGGTTTTTTCGATTAATGAAGCGAGCGCTGTAGTTTCTTTTGGGGCAAAGGAAAGATTCAGTAAAATCCGTGGCGGTGTTGGGGCAATTTTAGAATACCAGTTAATCAAATACGCTTTAGATAGAAAACTTAAAAGTATTAGTCATGGAAGAGCTACTAACCCCGCAGGTTTATTTAATACTGCTGGCTTGTTTGAATTTAAAGCTCGCTACGGTTTTACTGCTTTCCCCGCTGGACGCTGGCAAAGCCTCTTTATTAAAAATGATCAAATAGCCCTGGGTGATTTGCTATTTATTACTATTGATAATAATAAACTAACTTATCTAGTTGTTAGCGATGATGATTTGAGCAATTTAGAAAAAAAATATCGTACTCGTGAAATTAAACACATCATCAAAATAGATAAAAGAAGTTTCTATCTCAAACAAAAAAATGATTTAGAAGAGGTCGTTAAAAGTTTGAATTAATATTTTTAGACTTTTTGGATTTTTAGACTTTTTTGGGGAAATATTCTCCACTTTTTTTCACTGCTTTATCGCCCACTTGCCATTTATCAAATTCAGCCTTGGATTGAATTCTAATTTTATGTTTTTTGCCGTCAGTACATTTATAAATTAAAACACAGCTAATTTGTCCGCTTTCATCATCCTCGCGAAAACGTTTTTTAAACAATACACCCTCCCAAGCAGATTTCTTTTGACGATAAGCTAAATAGCTAAAAATAACAGTTATAAAGGCTACAAAAATAATTGTAATAATTAATTCGCTTTTCATATATATAAATTTTATCACTATTATTGACAAAAAATAACAGGAGTGGTATTATGAATATATATTCATTAGCTTATTAATTAAAGAAAGGAATCAAATGCCAAATAAAGATGGAACCGGACCTTTGGGAAAAGGACCTCTTACTGGTCGTAGAGGCATGAATCGACCTTTAGGTTCAAATGTCTGCACTTGTCCAAAATGTAAACATCAGGAAGCTCATCGCCGAGGTACACCTTGTAGCGAAATTGCTTGCCCTAAATGTGGCACTGTAATGCAGGGTGTTAATTGCTATAATCCAGCCTAATTATGCCAAGACCAAGAATTCAGCGCTGTTTGCGTTTTCAAGCTAGAACTCGTTATTTCAAACCAGCCGGAATTCCTTTAAGAAATCTTAAAGAGGTTGTTTTAGCTAAAGATGAAATAGAAGCGCTAAAACTTTATAATTTTGATCAAAAAGATCAAAAAACAGCCGCTGGAGAAATGGCTATTTCTCAGCCTACTTTTGCGCGAACTATTAATCAAACTTATCAAAAAATTGCTGATGCGCTAATTAGTGGTAAAGCTATTCGTATAGAAGATTGAGATAATTTGGCGCTATAATCAAAAATGATGACAATAGCCATTTTTGATTCTGGCGCTGGTGGTTTAACTGTGCTCAATACCTTTCTCAAGTTAAATTGTCCCGCTAATTTTATTTATTTTGCCGATCATCAACACTTACCTTATGGAGAAAAAAGAGCTGAAGTGGTGAGTCAATATGTTTTGGATAGTGTTGAATTTTTAGCGAAAAAAAAGATTGATGCTTTAATTGTTGCCTGTAATACTGCTACCAGTTTAGCTATCAAAGAATTAAGAAATAAAACAAAATTTAATTTTCCAATTTTTGGCATGGAACCAGCAGTTAAGTTAGCTGTTGATCAATTAAAAAATCAAGGAATAGATAAAAAAGCCCAAATTTTAATTACTGCAAGCAATATCACTGCCAATAGTCAGCAGCTCGCCCATTTAAAACAACGTTTTAGTGAAAAGGCTAATTTCAGCACCATTGTTTTGGGAAAATTAGTAAAATTTGTCGAAAATGACTGCTTTGATCAAGAAATAATTAATAGTTATTTAAAGAGAAAGATTAAATCAAAGAAAAAATTTGATGCGATAGTTTTAGGCTGTACTCATTTTTCTTTCTTCAAAGAAAACTTTATAAATTTATTTCCTAAAAGCCTAATACTAGATGGAAATTCAGGCACCGCTTTGCACGCTATTAAACAATTAAAACTAGAATGCCCTAAAAATCAGCAAATGAAGGGGAAAAAAGCAAAAATTAGTTTTTACTTTTCTAAAAAAAGAAACATTCAATTAGAAAAACAATATCAAGACTTATTAAAAAAATTGGACTGAAAAAACCCTACGCTAGTTCCTGACATGACCATCCAGTCGGCTGATAATTGTAAAATTGGCAAATAAAAATAAGAGCGAGGGCAATACCTTAAATTTTTCAAAATAGCCCACAATAAATAGATTCCCATCAAAGAAAAAATTAAATAGATATTGGGAAAAAATAATAAAATTCCTAAAAAAATTAAATATCTTAAAAAAATTAAATAAACTTTTTTGCGAATTAAGCCTGCAGTAGCATCACCTTTAGCAAAATAATAAATTTTTTGACAAAATTGCCAAATATTTTTTGCTGGAAGCCAATAAACAATGGCTTTTTTACTAAAAGCAATTTTAACGCCCTTATCTTTTAACCGATTAGCAAATTGATAATCTTCATTATAACTAAATGCTTCATCTAGCCCACCCATCTCTTGCCATAAAGATTTTTCGATTAACATCGATCGAGTGGCTGGTAAAAACTCTGCTTCTTTAATGCGCTCGGGCATCACTAAAAAATAAGGAATTGTTGCTTCTTGAAAAGCGCTATTCGCTAAACCTTGATGATAACCTGCGACCACTGGCGCTTGACTCTCTTCTTGTTTCAAGCAGAGTTCTTTTAAGCAATTTTTATCTAAGAGACAGCCGGCATCAGTAATCGCCAACCACTGACCACGACTTTTCTTAACTGCCAGATTACGACCAACACTGCGATTACCTTTTTTAATAAATAAGCGAATTACTAGAGAATTGTTTTGCGCAAAGTCTTTAATCAGATCGACAGTATTATCGCTAGAATTGGCATCAACAATCACCAACTCCCCAGGCTTTACAGTTTGCTTAAGATAACTCGATAAAAAACTTTCAATCGTCTCTGTTTCATTAAAAACCGTCACTATCAAGGAAAGCATTTCTTTTTTATAATCAGACTTAGTCATTAAGTTATTATATGAAAGTCTTACAAATTAGCCAGTATTACACTCCACATGTTGGTGGTGTAGAAAAACATCTAAGTAAAGTTAATCAGGAATTAATAAAAGATCATTATCAGCTTACGGTTTTGGCTGGAAACGAAAATTTAAATATAGCAAAAACAGAATTAATTGATCAAGTCAGAGTACATCGAATTGATAATCGCTTCAGCAATCATTATAAATTAAAAATCTGGCAACAAGTAATAGCTCATAGAGAATTGTTTAAAGAAGCCGACATTATCCACATCCACGATGTCTTTTGGTGGATCATTCCGCTCTATCCTCTTATATTTCACAAGATTTTTATTACTTTTCACGGATATGAATCTAGTAGCGGAGCTAATAAAAAAGCTATTTTTTGGCATCGTTTAGCTAATAAACTTAGTAAAGGCAGTATCGCTGTTGGGGGCTTCCATGAAAAATATTATGCTGTTAAGGCAGATTATGTTATCTTTGGCGCTAGTGAACAAGAACAATCCACAAACAATAAAAATAATCTAAAAAAGATTATTTTTGTTGGGCGTTTAGTGCCAGAAACAGGTATTTTAACTTACCTCGAAGCCCTTAGCATCTTAAAAAATAGCAAAATTAACTACCATTTAGATGTTTTTGGTGATGGCCTATTAATGAATCGTGCTAAAGAATATGCTAGAAAGCATGAATTAGACGTCACTTTTCATGCTACAGTAGCCGAGGCAGAGAAGCTTTTTGCTAATTATCCGATTGCCTTCGTCTCAAGCTATTTGAGCATCTGTGAGGCACTGAAACAGAATTGCCGAGTCATAGCTCATTATCATAATCAATTTGTTAAAGATTATCTAACAATGTCAGTTTTTAAAGATTATATTTTCATGACAGACAATCCTCAAAAAATTGCACAAGCTATTATCAAAGCACCAAAAACAAAAACATTCGATAAGAAAATCAGTAATAGTTTAAGCTGGACAGTAATCACAAATACTTATAAAAAATTATGGCAAAAAAAATAATCTTTGCTCTATTAGCTCTCTTCACAATAGTTGTACTAATTAATATTTGGACAGTGTTCGCTTTACAAAAAAACGTGAAACAATATCTCAGTCTTAATATTGAGCGAAATAATGATGAACAATTAATCAAAAATAGTGCTGAAAATATTATAAAAAATTACGAAAAAATTAATAAAAACTTAAAAAAAATACTTTTTAAGTTTTTATTAATTTTTTCGTAATTTTTTATAATATTTTCAGCACTATTTTTGAT
>JAAZKO010000008.1 GCA_012799795.1 Minisyncoccota bacterium
GGTGTGTATTTTGCTGGGCGCTTGGGGACTTATTGCTATTTGAATATGGATCAAGCAGTGACAGGAGCAATGAAGTTGGCGGAGAGAATTGCTTAGGGTTATTTATAAATTTCTGAGTGGTAACCTAGGTCAAAATTCTGACTAAAACTAATTTCTATCATAAATTATCTAAGGTTTCTTTTAAGTTTACTACCTCAATAGAGTGTTTTTTATTTTTAATCGCGTCTTGAAAACTTTCTTCAAGCTGTTTGCTAGCAGCTTGTTCACTAAGGGCCAGATCTTTAATATCATCAACAATTAAATTTTTTACATATGAAGACATAGTCAAACCAATAGTTTGAGCTCTTTTTTGCAATAAAGCATGTAATTGTTTGGATAGAGTGACTTTAAGTTGAATTGTGGACATATTGTGGACTATTCTAGTCCAATCAATACCTAAATTCAAGTCAGAGTGATTGCTGAGTTGGGGCATATTTATATTGTGGAGAAAGAAAGTTACAAAAAGCGATACAGAATTATTCTTACTTACTTTTAAACCACTCAACGGTTTTTTTTACTCCCTCATCAAAACCCACACTCGGCTCCCAGCCCAAAATTTCTTTGGCCTTACTATAATCAAGTGAACTAGTCACTTGCTCACCAATTCGCTCTGGGCCATATTCTTTTTTAAGATCTAAAGCTAATTCTGCCACTAATTTATCAAAAACCTGATTGGTGGAAGTTTCTGTTTGAGTACCAATGTTTAATTCACCAATAAAGTCGCTATCTAGTGCTAAGACATTAGCTTTGACCACATCGCTAACATAAACATAATCTCTAGTGTGTGTGCCGTCACCATTAATTACTAGCTGTTTACCCTCCCCAATCATTTCTAAAAAGATGGCAATCACGCCAGATTCACCATGAGCATTTTGCCGAGGGCCATAAACATTGCTGTAGCGCAAAACAATAAAGGGAATTTGCTGAATTTCGTGGTAATAATTTAAGTAAAGCTCGCCCGCACGCTTGGAAATTCCATAAGGGGATAGTGGCTGTTCTTTCATGTTTTCGCTAAAAGGGGTTTCTTGGTTACCATACATCGCTCCACCAGTCGAAGCCATAATTACTTTTTTAACTCCAGCTTTTTTGGCAGCTTGCATAATATTTAACAAACCCAAGATATTGTTTTGAGCATCAAATTGAGGATTTTCTACTGAATAGCCAACTTGGATATGAGCCGCGTGATGATTAATAATTTCCGGCTGCTCGCTCAAGATAATTTCTTGAATTTTTTCTTTATCGGTAATATCACACTGGATAAATTTAGCTTGAGGGTTGAGGTTGGCCTTTTGCCCAGTTGATAGATTGTCAATGACTGTTATTTGATGGCCTAAATCCAAATATTGATCGACAACGTGTGAGGCAATAAAACCTGCTCCGCCTGTTACTAAAATTTTCATATAACCTTTCTGTATTTTGAATTGATCTTATTGATGAAGTTCTTGATAAACTTTAATTGTTTCTTTAGCAGTCTTTTCCCAAGAAAACTTGTTTGCCCACTTGCTGGTCTTATCTAAAAAGGCTTGGCGATCTTTCTTTTTCCAAGTTAAAACTTCTTTAACTGCCTCAGCAAAATTTTCCGCTTTTTCTTCTGCAACTAAAATGGCATTTTGACCAGCAATTTCTGGCAGAGAGGAATTTTTGCCACAAATCACCGGAGTTTGACACTGCATCGCTTCCAAAATTGGCAAACCAAAACCTTCATAAAGTGAGGGTTGAATGTAAGCTAGCGCACCTTGATAAATAGCAGCTAATTCTTCTGGATCGTCGCTAACAATATCCTCAATAAACTTGACTCGATTATTAACATCGCTTAGGGCAATTTGCTTTTCAATGGCTTCCCATTCTGGAATTTCTTGCGGATGAAAACTGTTGCCAACACAAACTAATTTAATGTCTTTCTCTAAAAATTTTAAAGTTTTAATTAATTGAGGAAGATTTTTGTTGTAATTAATGTCCCCCACATAGAGTAAATAATTTTTGGGTAAACGCAGCTTGCGCTGATATTTATTTAAATTTTCTTTTGTTAGGGGTTGCAACTTAGGGTTGGCTGCTAAATAAATAACTGCAATTTTTTCTTCAGGCACTCCTAAGTATTTGATAATATCTTTTTTTGAAGACTGGCTATCAGTAATAATGCTATTAACTGCTTTCAGCGCCAATTTTTGCCTGAGAAAGTTAACTTTGCCAATCTTACCCGTTGGATAATGTTTGGGGAAAATTAAGGGAATTACGTCATGGATGGTGACCACAGTTTTACCAATTAATTTCAGCGGTAAAGTGGCAAAGAAAAAATCAAAATATGGATAATGAACGACATCGGCCTTAAATTTTTTTAATTCATCCTCGCTCATTGCTCCCGATTGAAAAACTTCAATTGCTTTATTATTTAACAAACGATCAAGTAAAAAACGAGTATAAGTGCCAATACCTCGAGTTGCATTAGCATCACTGAGCGGACTGGTATCTAGTAAAACTTTCATTTAATTCTCTCCTCGCTTTAATTCCCAAAACTTTAGATAAGCGATTAAATGATGAAGGCCACTAAACAGCGCAAAAACAAAACCTGGCCAAGCATCCATGAAACCTTTGTGGCGAATA
>JAAZKO010000009.1 GCA_012799795.1 Minisyncoccota bacterium
AAGGCTTCTTCTAGAGCTCTCGACTGAGCATTGGTTCGATATAGAATGGCAATTTCATCTAAAGATTTAATATATTTTTGTTCAATAAGTTCAATGATTTTTTCCGCTTCTAGTTCACTATTGTTTAGCTCATATAATTGAATTTTTTCTTCTTTTTCATTATGTTGATCAGTCCAGAGCTCCAAAATTGGATGTAATTGATTTTGATGGATAACTTGAGTCGCTGCATCTAAAATATTTTGGCTTGAGCGATAATTTTGTTCGAGGCGATATTCTTTGAGTTGCGGAAAATCGATACTAAGTTGTCTGAGATTTCGATAATCAGCTCCTCTCCAAGCATAAATACTTTGAGAAAAATCACCCACAACAAACAGTTCATTTTGGGGTTGAGCTAAGATTTTACTAAGCAAATATTGCACTTTATTAGTATCTTGAAATTCATCAATTAGCACATGTTTAAATTGTTTTTGATATTTTTGACAAATTTCCGGATTTTCTTTTAGGACTTGATAGCTAAGGATTAGTAAATCATCGAAATCAAGAGCGTTTTCTTGTTTAAGCCGCTTTTCATAAATTTCATAAATTTTAGCTACGGCACGCTTAAATTCATTGTTGGCGCTAGCTTGATAATCAGCTGGACTTAGTAGTTGGTTTTTAATTTTACTAATCAGCGCTCGCAGCATTGTAATTTTATATTTTTGCTGATCAATATTTTCCTGTTTACAAATATTTTTTAATAAATTAGTTTGGTCTTGATCGTCATAGATGCTAAATTGAGAGTCCAGAATTCTATTATTTATTTTTAAAAGCCTATCTTTTTGTTTTTGAGTTTCTAAGCGCAATATTTTTACACCCAGACTATGAAATGTTCCTGAAAACATGAGATCTTTGCCGGTGTATGACAGCACTCGTCTTTTCATTTCGTTAGCTGCTTTATTGGTAAAGGTTAATAACAGGATTTCTTTGGGTTCTGCTAATTTTTCTTTAATTAAATAAGCAGCTCGGCTAGTTAAAACTCTAGTTTTACCACTACCTGCTCCGGCCAAAACAACAGCTGGTCCGCCACGATGTAAAACGGCTTGACGCTGTTCGGTATTGAGTTGATCTAGAAGCTCTTGGCTTTCAAACATAGTTTTCATAGTAGCATAAAAAGTAGCAGAAATAGATATTAAGACTTGCTAAAATTGCTTTGTCAATGGCTTTTGGCTAGAATAAAACTGTGCAAAAAACTATCTTGCTCAATTGGAAAGCTAACAAAAATGTTCTTGAAGCTGAGCATTGGATAAATAATATTCCCAGGGACTTGCTTAGTAAGAAAAGCGACTTTAAGTTAATAATAGCTCCACCCTACCCCTTATTAAGTCAAATGCGACGTTTAATTGATCATCAAGAACTAGCGATTGGTCTAGCGGTGCAAGATATTAGCGCACAAAGTGCTGGAGCTTATACAGGTGAAGTGGTGGCTAAGAATTTAGAGTTTTTAGGTGTAGAAATGGCTATTGTCGGTCATAGTGAAAGACGTAGTTTGTTTGCTGAAAGTTCACAGTTGGTAGCGAGTAAGGTACAAAGAGCTTTGGAAGCTGATATCGGAATAATGCTGTGTTTGGATGAGCCTGATTTTCCAGAACAAGCTAAATTATTGACCGAGCAAGAAAGAGCAAAGGTGAGTGTAGCCTATGAGCCTGTTTCAGCGATTGGTAGTGGTCAGGCCGTTGAGGCAGAACTCGTCAGTTCATTTTTTAAAAAACTTCGTCAATATTTTCCTTTTAATCCTTTAATTTATGGGGGAAGTGTCAATTCTAGCAATATTAAAGACTTTTTAGCTATCAGCGATGGCGTTTTAGTTTCCAGCGCTGCTTTAGAACTCAATGATTTTTTAATTTTGATGGAGGCAGCTGCTTAGTGTTGGTGGAGGTAACTGTTTAGTATAGGTGGAGACGTTTGTTTGATTTCGGCCGATTTTCAACTTGCGACTTGAAAATTTGTACTATTTATATATATTCTGATAGATAGTGAAAATTAAAGAAATATTTTTTTTAGGCTTGATTTTATTGTTATCTTTGTTTCTACGTTTATGGCGTTTAAATATTCCCGGAGAAATGTATTTTGATGAACTGTATCACGTGCCAGCGGTGCAAATCTTGGCTCAGGGTGATTTTCAAACCCCTTTTGAATGGTGGCATCAGGCTGATTGGCCAATTTATTTTGATTGGTTGCACCCCCCACTGGCTAAGTATATTCAGGCCATATCACTGCGTAATTTAAGTTTTTTACCCGCAGTAGTGGCTTGGCGTTTACCTTCAGTTATTTTTGCTTTGATGACGCTTTTAGTTTTCTATTTTTTGGCTAAAGAACTGGTGCTATCCTTTTTAACTAATAAAAAAATTGATAAAAGTATATTAAGAAAAAGAAAAGCGGAAGATTTAGCGATCAATTTTGCCCTAATTTCTAGTTTCTTGCTAGCCAGCGATGGTTTATTTTTAGTGCAAAGTCGTTTGGCCATGAACGATATTTTTTATTTATTCTTTGCGCTGACTGCTGCTTATTTGTATTTTTTATATCAACGTCGGAAAAATTTGTTAATTTTTTTCTTGAGTAGCTTGATGCTGGCTTTAGCTTTGAGCACGAAATGGTCTGCTGGCTGGCTGATTATCCTTTTTTTACTTTTGGAATTTTGGAGAATAATTAAAGAAAAAAGCTACCAGCAAATCCCTTTTATCTTATTTTTATTAGTGCTAACTCCAGCAGTGGTCTATTTATTAGTTTTTACTCCATATTTTTTGAGTGGAAAAAGCTTAATTGACTTCATCCAATTGCAAAAACAAATTATTTGTTTTCATTCAACTTGGGTCAGTCCTCATCCCTACCAATCGGGGCCATTGGCGTGGATTTTTAATTGGCGCCCGGTTTGGTATTACGCAGATTTTTCTCTGAATAATTGGCGCAGAGACATTTTTGCTCAGGGTAATCCAGTACTTTTTTTGTATTTTTCTCTCTTGCCAGTATTTTTATGGCAATGGCGAAGGACTATAAAAAATAAAAAATCTATTAAAAAATGGCAAGCAATGCTTTTTCAAAAGAATTATTTTTTGTTGCTGGCGATCTTTCTTAGCTCTTTTTTGCCGTGGATAATAGTTGCTAGACCAATGTTTTTTTATCATTTTTTACCAGCTCTGCCCTACCTAATTTTATTATTTACTTGGCCTGTATACTTGTTTACTTTAACAATAAAATCGAAAGAGATTAGTCAAGCTTTTATTTTTAATTTTCTCTTTTGGCCGCTTTTAATAGCCATAGTTTTTTACCCTCATTGGACTGCTTTGCCAGTACCTGAAACAGCCAGTAAATATCTTTACTTCCTTTTACCCAGTTGGCGATGAGGTATAATTTAGCAGATTAGCATAAATTCATTATTTAAAAATTTTATGAAAAAAATTGCAATTATTGGGGGTGGTTTTAGCGCTTTAAATTTAGCTTGGCAATTGCTAAATAGTGATGCCACGGAAGAGTTGACGCTGGAAATTTTTGAGAAGGATCGGCAATTGGGTGGCATGGCCGGTGGTTTTAAAGAGAAAAATTGGGATTGGACTCTCGAGAAACACTATCACCACCTTTTTGCCAAAGATTTAGCTTTTCAAAAATTTCTTAAAAGTTTGGATTTAGAAAATCAGCTTTTTTATCAAAAAACCTTAACTAGTACTCGCTGGCAAAATAAAACTTATCAGCTGGATTCTGCTTGGAGCTTGCTAAATTTTAAAGAATTAAGCCTCATAGATCGTCTGCGAACTGGCTTAGTTTTAGCCCTTTTAAAAATCTTACCCAATGGTCAATTCTTAGAAAAATATCACGCTAGTGTTTTTTTACAAAAGACTATGGGTAAAAAATCTTGGCAAATTATTTGGCAGCCTTTATTTGAAGCTAAATTTGCTGATTGGGCAGAAGAAATTAATATGGCTTGGTTTTGGGCAAGAATTAAGCCAAGAACTGCTAAACTGGGTTATGTTGAGGGTGGTTTTCAATTTTTAGCTGATCAAATTGAAAAAAAATTAATAAATAAAGGAGTGAAAATACATTTTCAAAGTGAGGTTAAGAAAATTCAGCTCGTTGATCGACAAAAGAACAAAGGTCCTCAATTAAAATTAATAATTAAATCTCTCAAAGCTCAGCCAGCTAAGCTTCAAGAAAAAAACTTTGATCTAGTTATTAATACTCTTCCCTCTCTCCAATTTGCGAAATTAATTGATTTGCCCGAACTAAAAAACAATCCTTTAAAAGGTTTGGCCGCGATGACTTTGACTTTACGCCTTAAGGATAAATTGCTTAAAGATGGCACTTATTGGTTAAACGTTAACGAAAAGGATTGGCCATTTTTAGCAGTAGTTGAGCATGATAATTTTCTTGACAAACGCTTCTACAATAATGAACACTTAGTTTATATCGGTAAATATTTATCAAGGAAAAGTCCAGTTTATCAATATTCAGCTAAAAAACTTTGGCAAAATTATTTACCTTTTTTGCGAAAATTAAATCCAAAAATTGAAAAATTATTGATTGACTACCGTTTGAACAAAGAAGATTTTGCTCAACCTTTAGTGAAAATTCAACATAGTCTAAACTTACCAGCAATGCGCACTAGTTGTCCCAATCTTTATTGGCTGTCGATGCAACACATTTATCCTTTTGATCGAGGACTTAATCAAGCTATTGTGGCTAGTAATCAATTAGCTCAGCAGATTAAAGAAGATTGGGGTTTTTAATTTTTTCCAATATTCTAGATCACAACTTAGGTGAATTTTGCTATAGTATTAACGATGATTTTTAAAGCTTATTTATCCTTATTATTTTTACAGTTTTTATCTTTAGCATTATTTGCTTGGCTGAGTAAGATTTTTCCACAAATTAAAGACGGACTGTGGGCCTTTGGCCGATATATCACTTGGCTAGTTTTATCACTAATAATTTTTTTTCTCGCTTACCTAAAGTTGCCAGTTAATAATGGATTGGGCATTTATTTTTTGCTTTTTATTTTTTTGCTAGTGAATCTTTATTTCCTATTTTTTTCTAAAAAAAGTAAAAAAATTTTAAAGCTACTCAAAAATTATTGGCGCCAGTTTCGTCGTCAAATTATTATTGAAGAGCTGATATTTCTTATATTTTTTATTTTTTTATTGTTTGTTAGAAGTTTCCAGCCAGAGATTTTAGGTTTGGAAAAATATATGGATGCTGGATTTATTCAAGCCTATCTCAAATCTGCTACCCTACCCGCTTCAGATATTTGGTTAGCGGGAGAAAGTATTAATTATTATAGCTTTGGTCACTTTATGGGTTCGATTTTAGTGCAGATTTGGCAGATTGATCTAGCTTGGGCTTACAATTTTTTGTTGGCGACGATTATGGCTCTTTTAGCCAGCAGTGTTTTTTCTTTAACTTTTAATATACGAGCCAATTTTACTTGGGGAGAAAAACATGGCAAAGATTTTTCCAGCAAAGAAAAATATAATTTTTCAGCTGCAGTGTGGACGGCTATTTTAGCCAGCTTATTAGTGACGCTGTTTGGCAATGGGCACAGTTTGTGGTATTTTTTGAGCAATGGTAATTTTGCAGGCTATTGGTATCCCAACGCCACTCGTTTTATTGAGAGAACTATTCATGAATATCCCGTTTATAGTTTTGTGGTCAGTGATTTGCACGCGCATGTTTTTTCGATGCCAATGGTGATTGCCATGCTGATGAGTATTTTTTTGTGGCTAAGCGAATTAATTGAAGAAGTTAAAAGACAAAAAGTATTAAGATTGCTTGCTGAGCGTTTTTTTCTTTTAAGCTTAGTAATGGGAATATTTATTGGGTCTTTGGCAATGACTAACACTTGGGATGTTCTTGTTTATGCTTCTTTATTATTGATTTTAGGGATTTTCTTGCTGATCTGGAGAAAAGAGTTTTTTTTACCTCTATTGAGTTCAGCCATCGGTTTGAGTGTGACGGCTGCAATCATTAGTGCCCCTTGGTTTTTGACTTTCCAATCAATTGCGGAAGGAATTCAGCTTGCTAACGAGCACTCGCCATTTTGGCAGTTATTGGTATTGTGGGGAGCGCACTTTATACCGGTTTTAATTTTTATTGTTCTTTTATTAATTAATAAAAAACAGCGAGTTAAAAAGGAAGAAGCTTCGTGGTTTTTTGTTGTGGCAATGTTTTTCGCTTTTATATTTTTATTAGTTTTTACTGAATTATTTTATTTTAAAGATATTTATACTGGTCACCCTCGATCAAACACAATGTTTAAATTAATGTTTCAGGGTTTCATCTGGATTGCTATTTTGCTGTCTTTAGCAATTTCTCTTTTTATAAGTAAGACAAAGACTGGCAATTGGTTCAAGTGGCAATTAATTAATTTAAGAGAAGTTTTGTCGCAGAAAAATAAGAAATTATTAAAGGTTAAAATTTTTTTAAGAACTTGTTTATTTGTATATTTACCAATTGCTTTATTAATTATTGGATTAGCCACTTATCCCTACTTAGCTTTTCGATCCTATTATGGAGATTTTAAAAATTATCAAGGCTTAAACGGCATGCAATGGATGCTTAAGAGATATCCGAGCTCGTATGCGATGGTTAATTATTTGAAGGAAAAAGAAGCTCAACAAGTTAATATTTTGGAAGCTAGTGGTGAGAGCTTTACGGAATTTTCTTTAATCTCTGCCTTTTCAGGCATGCCGACCATTTTGGGCTGGCAAGTACACGAGTGGTTGTGGCGCGGTTCTTGGGATGTTTCAGCTCAGCGCTTAGGAGAGATTGACGAAATTTACAACAATCCAAATAGTATTGTTAGCCGCAAGCTTCTTGAACAATATCAAGTTAAATATTTAATAATTACTAATCGAGAGCGAGAAAAGCATCCCAATCTAGATGAAGCAGCTTTATTAGGCTTGGGTAAATTGGTCTGGACCGGAAGCGAGGACGAAATCAATCAAGACTATCTCATTTTACTTGAAAAGTAACCACTACTGTTTTGTATAGAGTGCTAGAACCTGGTTCTAATGAAAAAGCATCTGAGCTTGCTTGGTCAAAAGCGAACTCGCCGCGAGGAAAAGCTTGATTGTTTGCGCCGTCTTCGATAATTTCTAAAACTTTTTTAATTTTTTGTCGATTGGCAGCAGCTATTGCTTCAGCTTTATTGCGAGCATCAGCTACAGCACTATTAATCAACTCGATTTCATTTAACTTTTGTTCATCTATCATAAAATTTGGTCCATAAACATAATTTGCCTGGCTATTATTAAGAATGTTTAGTAATTCTTCGCTTTGACTTTTTAATAAATTACTATCTTCATTGCGCATGCTGATGCTAATACTAATATTTGCTCGCCAATTGCCTTTTTGGACTGTTTTAATTGGGTCAGCGGGCATTAATTCTGATTCAGGGTGGGGTTCAATGACATCTTCATATTCTTGATAAACACTAACTTGAGAAGTTTGTACGTCTTCTTTGTTAATTCCAAAACTATCAATTTCACTTAAAAGCTGATTCATAATTTCATTGGCTGAGTTGATTGCTTCATTTTTTTCTGGAGCAATAACCTCAATGCCAGCGGTGAATTCAGCCAGTTGGTTGGGAATATTTTCTTGAGCAGATCCATAGACAACAATCTTGCTGGTTTTTTGATTTAAAAAAGAAATTCGATCAAATAAAGTAAAATTTTGGATTAGATAAAGACTGACAAATCCAAGTACAAAAATTAATAAAAATTTTAGAAAAGAAGAATTATTGTTGTTGTTCATATATTATTAATTATTACACGATTTCAATTATTTTTACAGTGATTGGGCAATTAATAAATATTTCAACTAATCGCTAATAAGTTCGGCAAATTCAGCGCTCACCCAACCCTCTTGTCCTTCAAACTTAATTTTGAGCCAATCATTAATTTGGGTACTTGGGCTGCTATCGAGATTATCTTCTAAATTTCCAGCAAATGGATAGTAAAAATCACTTTTAGCAAAACCCAACTCCTTAGAGGATTTATTAGCTTCAGCTCTAACTCTTAACACTTCTTGATTATCAATAAAAAAAGTAGTTTTTTTAATTTTTACTTTATTGCCGATTATTAATTCTCCTTCTGCCACCCCCCAACTTTCATCTCTCCCATCATCCTTTTGGGCTGACTTTGTAGCTATTAATCCCGATCCAGTAGCCATTAAGTCTAATTCAGCACCTGTTTGGATTTGCTCTTTGCTTTGAGGATTTTCTGACAATTTAGCTAATTTAATGCTCGCTTTAATTAGATGACCAGCTAAAACTTGCAAAGTATGCTCTTGAGTTTCATAAGAAGGAAGGCTAACACGATATTTATATTCTTGGGGAGATAAATCCTTCAAAGTAATCGGGGTATATTGAGCAGCTTCTTCTTCAAAACTTAGCAAAGCATGTTCTGGATAGGTTTCAAAACTAAGCGCGCCGAATTCCTTTAGGTCTTCCACTGCCTCTATTTCATAAATAGTGGCCGAACTTTCTTTGGATGTTGGACCGGGATTATATGAAACGACGGTTAAAGTGCCTTTAGTTAAAGTGATTGGTGTAGTGAATTCTGCTAAACTTCGGTCATCTGGAACAATTTTTAAGATATAGTCACCGCTTTTAATATTTCTATCAGACAGAGGCGCTTTTTCTAAATATTGCTTATTTAAAAAGACGCCAGCAAATTGATCGGGTCCTAAATATTCAACTTGCAGTCCAGCGAAATTAATTGAATTGGGTGGATTAAAATAAATAAAGATTGCTGCGCTTAAGACTATGATTGAAAGAAAAAGCAGCCAAAATCGTTGAATGATGTTTTTACTTTTCATTACTAAGTGTTTGTAGTATAGCAAATTCTTTTCTGACTTAGTTGAGAGCGATTTTTAAAACTTCTTTAACATCTTTAACGGTTTCAAATTTAAGATCCCTTTTTACTTCTTTGGGAATTTTCACTAAATCTCGCGCATTTTCTTGAGGAATAATGACAATTTTACTACCAGCCCGGTGAGCGGCAATGGCCTTCTCTTTCAGACCACCGATACGAAGTACTCTGCCTCGCAAAGTTACCTCTCCCGTCATGGCTACATCACGCCTTACCGCTCTTTTCTTGAAAGCAGAAACAATGGCAGTGGTAATAGTTACACCTGCAGATGGTCCATCTTTAGGAACGGCTCCCTCTGGGACGTGAATGTGAACATCAGTTTGATTAATTTTTTCAATATCAATTTTTAATTCTTGATGATGAGATCTAACATAAGTCAGCGCAGCTTGTGCTGATTCTTTCATTACTTCACCTAATTTACCAGTAAGTTTAATTTTACCTTTGCCCGGAGAAAGAGCGACTTCGACAAATAAAATGTCTCCACCAACACTTGTCCAAGCTAAACCTGCGGCTAAACCAATTTGATCTTTTTTTTCGGCAATAGTTTCATCAAACATGGCTGGTCCGAGAAAATCTGCAAGTCTTTTTTGACCAACAGTGACGCTTTTTTTATTCTTTTCGATAATTTCTCTGGCAATTTTACGCATGATTTTGTTGAGTTGTCTTTCCAAACTACGTACGCCTGCTTCTCTAGTGTAACGACTAATAATTTTCTTCAAGATAGGGTCGCTCAACTTAATCTGAGTTTTTTTCAAAGCGTTTTTCTTAATTGTTTTTGGCAATAAATAGCGTTTGCCAATTTCAAATTTTTCATTAAGGGTATATCCAGAATAATTGATGACTTCTAAACGGTCTAATAAGGCTGGTGGAACAGAATCTAAAGTATTTGCGGTAGCGATAAATAGTACTTCTGATAAATCATAAGGTAAATCTAAGTAATGGTCCTCAAAAGCAAAATTTTGTTCGGGATCTAAAACTTCTAGTAAAGCGCTACTCGGATCACCATGAAAATCTCGACCCAACTTATCAATTTCATCAAGCATAAAAACTGGATTATTGCTCTGAGCGTTTTGTAATCCCTTAATAATGCGGCCTGGCATTGCTCCGACATAAGTGCGTCGGTGGCCACGGATTTCTGATTCATCTCTAACACCACCTAGAGAAATTTTAATGAAATGACGATTTAAACTCTTAGCAATACTTTGACCAATACTGGTTTTACCCACACCAGGAGGTCCAACAAAACACAAAATAGTCGGTAAATTTTTTTCTTGTTTATTATTCTTATTTTTTAATTGCATGACTGCCATGTGTTCAAGGACGCGATTTTTAACCTCTTCTAATCCGTAGTGGTCTTTATCTAAAATTTTAGCGGCGTGTTTAATATTAATATTAGTTTTTTTATTTTTTTGCCATGGCAAATCAATAACCAAATCCAGCCAAGTTCTTAAATAGGAAGTTTCTGGATTATTAGCTGACATTTGTTCTAAGCGAACAATTTCTTTTTCCACCTTTTTTAGGGCTTCCTTAGAGAGATTTTTCTTTTTTAATTGTTCTCGATAGTGATCAACGCTGCTCTGTTCATCATTCAATTCGCCCAGCTCTTTTTGAATAGTGCGTAAACGCTCTCTCAGTACACTTTCTCTCATGTGTTCGTCAAATTTTTCTTGAGTTTTGAGATTAACATCTTGTTCAATCTCTAAAATCTTTACCTCTTTAGACAAGTACTCAATGACTAAGCGAATTCTTTGTTTAACGTTGGTAGTTTCTAAAATTAATTGCTTTTTATTGGTCGGAATATTTAAGGTGCTGGCAATTTGGTCAGCCATTTCTCCCTCATTAACACCGCTTAACAATTTAATAAAATTCAGAAATTCGATTTGTTTGCCCATTTGTACGGTTTGGCGGAAAAGTTTTTGTAATTGATTGCTGAGAGCGATTAATTCATTGTCACGCTCAATAAAACTTGGGATCTTTTCAACAACTGCTTGTAAAAAAGGTTGCTCTTGAACAAATTTTTGTACTTTCACTCGACTAATACCTCTTAACAAAGTACTGACGTTAGCCGTGTTACGCAAGGTTTTTTCAATAACGGCTAAGGTGCCAATCTGGTATAGGTCTTTAGCTTTGGGTTGTTCGATTCGGTGATTCTTTTGGGTCAGCAAAACAATGTAATTACTTTGTTTTTGTGAATGATGAATGGCGTTAATTGATAGCTCCCGACCGAAACCAAGTACTGATTCTGTTTGAGGAAATAAGACCCCTTCTCGAATCGGGACTACCGGTAGATTCAAAGAATTGCTAGGTAGTTGAATAATTTTACTGTTCATAGTTAGTCGTTTAATTATACCCTAAGTTAAGGCAAAAATCTTAAGCAATTAGCAGAGTGGAACTTTGATTGCTAAATAGGAATTTTTAAAAAGTGGGTATGCTTGGAATCGAACCAAGGACCTCAGTCTTATCAGGACTGCGCTCTAACCAACTGAGCTACACACCCATTTATTTTAAGATCTAAACAGAAGCATATTTTAGCACAAATCAGTTTTTTGCCAAATTTCAGTTCTGTGTCAAATTAAGCTTATTTTTTTGCCAGTCTACTTTTATGCGATCACCAGCTTTAATTTTACCCTTGATCATTTCTTCTGCCAATTGGTCCAAAATTTCATTTTGAATTAAGCGCTTCAGAGGCCTAGCGCCAAAGACATGGTCGTAGCCAGCTTCAAGCAAATGTTTAAGCACTTGCTCACTAAATTCTAATTGAATTTCTTGTTCGGCTAGTCGTTTAGCAACGATATCTAGTTGAAGACGAACAATTTCTTTAATTTCTTTTTTACCCAAACTTTGGAAAACAATAATGTCGTCTAATCTATTTAAGAATTCTGGGCGAAAATGCATTTTAAGTAAACCATCTAAAGCTTTTTTTTGCTCAACTGGGTCGTTGCTAGTCTCGCTAATGATTTGGCTACCCAAGTTAGAAGTCATAATAATGATGCTGTTTTTGAAATTAACCGTGCGTCCTTTATTATCAGTTAAACGACCCTCGTCCAATACCTGCAATAAGATATTAAAAACTTCGCTATGAGCTTTTTCAATTTCATCTAACAAAATAATGGTATAGGGATGTCGACGCAAAGCTTCCGTTAATTGCCCACCCTCTTCGTAACCAATATAACCAGGTGGCGAGCCGATGAGGCGAGCCACACTATGCTTTTCCATATATTCACTCATATCGATGCGAGTAATTAAATGTTCATCATTAAATAGTTGTTCTGCTAGCGCCTTAGCCAATTCAGTTTTACCCACACCTGTTGGTCCTAAAAATAAGAAGCTACCTACCGGTTTTCCCTCTTCACTAATACCTGCTCGATTGCGACGAATTGCTCCAGCAACTGCTTTAATTGCTTGATCTTGACCAATCACTCGTTTAGCTAGTTCTTCTTCTAAATTAATTAATTTCTCACTTTCTTCAGTTAACATGCGATTAATTGGAATACCAGTCCATTTAGAAACAACACTAGCGATATCACTTTCATCAATTTCTTCTTTGAGTAGTCTTTTTTCTGGATCAATATCTGCCATTTTAGCCTGAGCTTCTTTGATCTTTTTTTCTAATTGAGGAATTTCTCCATAATTGATGGCCGCTGCTCTTTCCAAGTCATAATTGCGTTCAGCTCTTTTAGCTTCTTCGCGCAAGTCATCCAACTCTTGATTATATTTTTTAATTAAATCTAAAATTTCTTTTTCTTTTCGCCAACGCAGTTCCAAGATTTTGTATTCTTCTTTTAACTCACTAATTTGTTTTTCAATTTTTTCTAAACGATCTTGGCTTTTTTGATCCTTTTCTTTTTTAAGTGATTCTTTTTCAATTTCTAATTGACGAATTTTGCGTTCTAACTGATCAATATTATTAGGCTTACTATCAATTTCAATACGCAGAGCCGAAGCAGCTTCGTCCATTAGGTCGATGGCTTTGTCTGGAAGGAAGCGATCGCTAATGTAGCGATGAGAAAGTTTGACAGCAGCCACAATGGCACTATCTAAAATTTTTACACCATGATGGGCTTCATATTTACTTTTAATACCTCGCAAAATAGAAATGGCATCTTCCACCGAAGGTTCTTCGACCATTACTGGTTGAAAACGTCTTTCAAGAGCGCTATCTTTTTCTAAATATTGACGATACTCTTTGAGAGTGGTGGCGCCAATAGTGCGCAAAGTTCCTCTAGCTAATGCGGGTTTGAGTAAATTACCAGCATCAGTCGAACCCTCACTAGCTCCAGCCCCAACAATGCTATGCAATTCATCAATGAAAAGAATAATTTGACCATCACTTTTTTCAATTTCTTTAATGACTGCTTTGAGTCGATCCTCAAACTCACCACGATATTTGGCTCCAGCAATTAGCGCTCCCATATCTAGAGCTAGCACTCTTTTATTCTTTAGCGCTTCAGGTACATCATCATCAATAATTTTTTTAGCTAAGCCCTCAACGATAGCAGTTTTGCCAGTACCAGGCTCGCCAACTAAGACTGGATTGTTTTTAGTGCGGCGCGACAAAATTTGGGTGATGCGCCGAATTTCTTCATCACGACCAATTACTGGGTCAATCTTTCCCGAACGAGCCAAACTAGTAAAGTCTAAACAATATTTCTCTAGCGCTTGATATTTACCTTCTGGTTCAGGATCAGTGACGCGTTGTTGACCACGAACGGTTTTTAAAGCTTGGATAACTTTTTGGGGATCAAGATCAAGTAAGCCGACTACCTTTTTTTGATCTAATAAGGCTAGAAATAAATGTTCAGTACTAATATATTCATCTTTTAATTTAACTGCCTCGCTTTCAGCTTGACTTAATACTTTAGTTAATTCTGCTGAAGCATAAGCTTGAGTAGGTGTTTCGGTGCTGGGTAGTTTTTGCAGTTCTTTTCTGACTAGATTAGCGATAGCCTCAGGTTTTTTATCCAGTTGTTCTAGGAGATTGGGCACTATCCCTCCCGGCTGTTCAACTAGGGCTAGTAATAAATGCCAAATTTCAATTTGGCTATGTTTGAGTTTGCCAGCCAGTTGCATGGCATCTTGGACGGCTTCTCCTGCCTTGGTGGTATAACGATCAAAGTTCATAGCTACTCTCCAATTATTTTTTTAAATCATTAATTTTTTTATTCAATAATTAAATCTTTTACTAAATAATTAAATTAAATAAAGATCTTTCATTCTAATTTTAGCGCGTGATAGCATTTTTGCAAAGAGTCAATTAGCAGACAAGAAAGAACTCTGCTAATTAATGAGGAAATGATTTTTGCTTGATCTATCTTATATATTTTGATATAGTTTGATATATTAAAACAAAGAAAGATCTATTTTTTGGAGGCAATTTGAAAAACCAATCAGGAAAATAAGTGAAACAATTTAAAAAAGTGAAAACAATTTTTAACAGCAAGTACAGTGATAGAAAATGACCTAGGCACTATGTCCATAGGATTTTAATTTTTCGTTTAAGTTACCTTAAACGGGAGAAGGAGGTCGTGAAAACTCCTACCCATTCTCCTTAGAAAGGAGGTGATCCATCGGCACCTTCCAGTACCGATACCTTGTTACGACTTAACCCTCATCGCTAATCTCGCCGTAGAAGGGCCGTTCTCTTGCGAGTTACGGTCACCCGCTTCGGGCGCTACTAACTTTGCTGGTTTGACGGGCGGTGTGTACAAGGAGCGAGAACGTATTCACCGCAACCTGCTGATTTGCGATTACTACCGATTCCGACTTCATGCTCTCGAATTGCAGAGAACAATCTGAACTGAGGGGCCGTTTAAAGGATTGGCTCCGCCTTGCGGCTTCGCTACCCGTTGTCGGCTCCATTGTAGGATGTGTGTAGCCCTGGATGTAAGGGTCATGCTGACTTGACGTCGTCCTCTCCTTCCTCCCTGCAAAAAGCAAGGCAGTCTCCCGTGACACTTGTAACACGGGATAAGGGTTGCGCTCGTTACCACACTTAAGTGGACGCCTCACGACACGAGCTGACGACAGCCATGCAACACCTGTGTAACACTCTCGAAGAAGATCTAGTTTCCTAGACCGTGCAGTTACATGTCAAACCCAGGTAAGGTTTTTCGCTTTGTATCGAATTAAACCACATACTCCTCCGGTTGTGCGCTCCCCCGTCAATTCCTTTGAGTTTCAACCTTGCGGTCGTACTCCCCAGGCGGGATACTTAATGCGTTAGCTGCGGCACTAGAGGGG